>NZ_JALKVM010000157.1:0-18138 GCF_057440575.1 Johannesbaptistia floridana | reverse complement strand
CAACCAATTTTTAAGCGTTGAGCATTAATTCTTTAACTCATTACTTCAAAACTCAACCCCCACCAGTAGCTTTTGCTAAAGGTGGAAGATCTGAGCCTACCCCGGATCCTTCAGTGTAAGCTTGTTGTTAAGCTTGTTGTAACCCCATCAGCTAAGGCACCCTACAATCTCTGACAAAGTTAGAAGTGAGTTATTAGATTTTCACCAATTTTGTTAAAATAACACTTGTTATTAATCTCAATGGAAAAAAGTTTTATGACCGCAGAAAGCATGTTACAAGTTGGTACAGTTTTACTCCCCGTTTTAGTTCTATTTGGTTTAGCGTGGGGTTTTTTACTCTTGAAAATTCAAGGTGGCGAAGCTGAGTAAGTATAAAAGCGACCACTGAAATAACAATTGATTATTCAGTAGTTTCTGTGGGTAAAATTAGTAAGTTTTCAGGCATGGGTATAATTTATTACCTATGCCTTTATAATTGAAGTTAACTCAAAGTAAAAATTATGGGTTCTTCCCACCATAACAAGATAACCAAATTATGTTAATAATGACTGGCTATTATGAAACAATAGATTTATTTAGAGAGATTAATTACTGTGAAAATCTGTTATCGATTTTAGACTCTAAATCTGTCTCTTCTTTAAAACCATTGATTGGAAAATTTGTTGAGCATTATTTAGAAGTTTATTTTGCTGATATTAATCAACCAGAACCAGAATTAATTGTACCTCAAAAAGAACATATTGATCAGATTATTAAATGGGCTAGAAAATGCGAAACTCAAAATGCTATTATCCACTGTGGCGCTGGAGTTAGTCGTAGCACAGCAGCGGGATTAATTACTATGATAGAGTGGGGATATTCAGTTGAACGAGCAGTTACAAGTTTACAAAGAATTAAACCTTTAGCTTGTCCTAACTCACTGATGATTCAACTTTATGGAAATATTGAGTTAGCAGTAGCCCTAAAAGCTGCTAATTTTATAGATTAATAAAAACTTTTTTTGGTTATGCAAGTATTTTATGATTATTTTTTATTAAGTGAAAAAACTGGCTACATATTCTCTCTTTTAGTTTTATTACTCTTAGGAGTAGCTTGCCTAATTCATTATCGTAAAATTGGTTACGTAAAACCAGTTAATAGTATAGTTTTTTATTCATTACTATTTTATCTTTTGGGGATGGTTTGGCTAATTATTCTCCCCTTGCCTAAAATTACCCCAAATTTTTGTGAGACAGTAGCAATCGCTAATCAACAACCTCGTTTAATTCCTTTTCAGTTTGTCAAAGATATTATTAATGCTAACAAGTTCAAAATTTTTACATTTCTACAGGCGTTTTTAAATTTCCTGTTATTAATGCCTGGAGTAGTTTATCTATATTACTATAAAAAAGCAAGTTTATGGATAGTAGTAGGGGGAGCGATCGCCACTAGTTTATTGTTTGAAATTACCCAAGTTACAGGTATTTATGGTGTATATCCCTGTATGTATCGAACTTTTGATGTGGATGATTTAATTTTAAATTCCTCCGGTGCCATCTTTTGCTACCAACTAATAAAATGGCTCAAAAAGTCACACTTATTACAGAAAGTGAGAAACAAGGAAAAAAACTTTTGATAAACCCGACCCGCATACTCCGACTACAGGCGTAGCCTTAGTCATGAGTAAGAGGAGGAAGACTATTTGGCAGTTCTTGGTTCAACTCAGACCCTCGCATCTTTATTTAATGTTACTGGTGGATGAATAATAAGTCTTGAAGTAATGAGTTAGTGAGCATCTCATCCGTGAGCCATTCATGACAGTATTTAATTGGCAAAGTAAAATGATAATAAATATCATTCATCTCCATGATTAAGGGTTCTGCGTAGTTGACAAAGATGATAAGTAAGTGTACAATTAAACTACATTATACCCCCTAAATTGACTATGCCAGAGATCATTCGCACTGATAAATGGATTTTAAGCAGTACCTTGAGCCAAAGAGAGATATTGTCAGAAACAGTTCGTATTTATCGGCGTTATGTTCGTTTTCTGATGATTATTATCAATCATCATTGGCCAAAGATTCAAGCTAGTCAAAAGCCTCAAGGTTATGTTGAGAAACTAATTCATCAGACTAAGGAGAACCCTAACCCGAAATACGGTAAGTTCTTCGGAAAAGAGACAGAATTTTATAAATTCCCAATCCTATATTATCGCAGAAGTGCTATAAACGAGGCCATCGGAGCAATTAGTTCTTTTAATACCCGATTTAGACAGTGGCAAGGGGGGATGAGATTACATAAAAGCGATCGCTCCCCAAAATTAACCACAGCTTGTCAAATTCATCCCGACTTATATCAAGGTCAATGCGTTAAATTTGGAGAAAATTGGCAAACCGTTCAAATCAAAGTGCGTCAAGATCAAGATTGGAAATGGTTAACTTTAACAGTTGAGCATCAAAGAACTCGACATTTAGATGGACGTTGGAAGCGTTTATCTCCCACTCTAATTGTCAGTTCTAAAAAGGTTTATTTAAGCATTCCCTTTCAAAGTTTTGAGAAATATCAAGACTTTAATGAACGGGTTTGTGCAATTGATCTAGGTATTAATACTACTGCTGTAGCAAGCGTGCTCGACTCTCAAGGAAAGGTTTATAATCGAACGTTTATTCATGAAGGGAAAGCCCTAGATAAACGAGATAAACATTTAGCTCGAATTCGGAGAAAAGCCCGTTTAACAATGGGGAATGGGGGAAAATTAGCTAAAGGTTTTGCGAAGGTTAATTATCGAAAGGCAGGTCAAATTAACAAAAACATGGCTTGTCAAGTGGCGCGAAAACTTATTAACTTTGCCCTTGACAATCAAGCCAGTGCGATTGTTTTTGAAAACTTAAAAGGATGGAAACCTAAAGGGGGGAAAAAACGGTCAACCTTAAAACAAAGATTTCACGGATGGTTAAAGTCAGCTATTGTTAAACGAGTGGAAGAATTAGCATTAGAGAAAGGAATTCGAGTTAGGTTCGTGAACGCACGAGGTACGTCTAAATATGCCTACGATGGGAGCGGCCAAGTCCAAAGGAATCCGAAAAACTACTCGATTGCTAAGTTCAAAAGTGGCAAGATTTATCCTTGTGATTTAAGTGCTTCTTATAACATTGGAGCAAGATATTTAGTTTCTAAACTTACCCCTAAAAACGGTAAGTTGTCATCGGGTAAAAAGTCCCGATGCAAACCTAGAAGTCGGGTAACTCTCTCTACTCTTTGGGAGAGTAAAACCACCGCTACAGCGTCAGCTTAGTGGTGGAGACTTCATATACTTTGTAAATAAGATAAAAATCAAATATAAAAAAACTTATGGAATCAGAATTTAATTTTTTCCAGCAGTGGTATCCCCTATCACCAGTAGAAGATTTAGACCCTAATCGCCCTACATCAGTAATGTTATTGGGTTTACCCCTAGTAATTTGGAAAAGCCCTAATAAGGAGGAGTATCAAGTATTTTTAGATAAATGTCCTCATCGCCTTGCTCCCTTAAGTGAAGGTAGAGTTGAACCAAAAACCGGAAATTTGATGTGCAGTTATCATGGGTGGGAATTCAATACTGAGGGAGTTTGTACTAATATTCCCCAGGCAGAAAATCCTGAAATAGTTAGTAAAAACAGAGACAACTATTGTGTACAAGTCTTCCCCTCTCAATCAAAGGCAGATTTACTCTGGGTGTGGGGAGATCCCCAATCTCGGGAATTAGCAAAAGAAACTCCTCTACCCCTATCTCCCCAAATTGACGCCAGTAAAGGCTTTATTTGGTCTTGTTTCGTGAGAGATTTAGAATACGATTGGCAAACTCTAGTAGAAAATGTAGCAGACCCCAGTCATGTACCTTTTGCCCATCACGGAGTCCAGGGAAATCGAGAAAAAGCCGTACCAATTGAGTTGAAGATTACTAAATCTCAACCAAATCTGATTGTAGCAGAAGCTCACCGCAATTTTAAAACTACAATAATCTTTGAACCTCCCTCTCGTTTAGAGTATGCTATCGGTTTTGGAGACAAAGGGCAACAGGTAGGGATAGTGTTTTATTGTGTACCAGTGGCACCAGGAAAGTCTAGAATTGTGGCTTATAATTGCCGTAATTTTGCTAAAACCTTAGAGAAGATTATACCGAGATGGTGGGACCATATTCACATCAGAAATGCAGTTTTAGATGGAGATATGATTTTGCTGAATCAACAGGAAAAGTTTTTACAATCACAATTGAATAACCAAAGCTGGAAAGATGCCTATAAGTTACCCACAAGCGCCGATAGATTAGTAATCGCCTTTCGTAAGTGGTTTGACCTCTATTGTCATGGGAAATTACCCTGGGAAACAGTAGGTATGAGTACAACTTTACCTTCTCTAGTTGCCGGGAGTCGGGAAGAAATTTTAAATCGTTACACTCAACACACTCAAAACTGTAGCAGTTGTCGCCAAGCTTTAAAAAATATTCAAAATTTACAAAAGTTTCTCTTAGCTTATTTTGTGGTAGTGATAACGATTGTAGCGATGATGGCCGATAAAATGAGAACTAATTGGGTAGGATTACTAACTATGGCTAGTGGCTATATAGCTATAGCGGTTTTTGCGTGGTTAAAACTAAAGTTAGAACCGAAGTTTTATTTTGTAGACTATATTCATCCTGAGAAAAAATAGTTAAATGAGGAGATCGCGCGATCGCTTCATTTTAGATACCAATACATAAGCTTAAAAACTTGTTAACTCATATCAAAGCACCAGAACTTATGTACTAAATTAACCTCAGAAAAAGTTCATTTCTCTTTACCCTAAGATCTTGCACTCGGTCAACCAATTTTTAAGCGTTGAGCATTAATTCTTTAACTCATTACTCATTACTTCAAAACTCATTACTTCAAAACTCATTACTTCAAAACTCATTACTTCAAAACTCATTATGGTGCGTTACGGGCTGCGCCCTAACACACCCTACTAATGCTGCTTCAAAACTTCTTTCACTTCAAGACTTCAAACTCATTACTTCAAAACTCATTACTTCAAAACTCATTATTCATCCACAACCAGTAACTTTGGGTAAAGATGCGAGGGTCTGAGTTAAGGAATGGAGGGGGCTGTTTGTTGACTACAGGGTACAATTTTTGGTCCTGGTAAGATGCGGTCTCCTTCTACTCCTACTGGATTTCCCTGTAACTGGCGCCAAGCATTAATAGAAGTTATACAGTCACAGCCAAACATTTGGATAGCGGCTTCGCTTTCTTCCTCACTAATTTCTAAAATTAGGTGTCCTTCGGGGGTTCTTTCTAAATTTTCAAAATCTTCAGCTAGGGGGGGTATATCATCATTTTTACTCAAATTCTTAAGATAACTAGCTAAATGAGCATTGCCACTACAATTAGTTTTGACACAGGGAATATCTGCTTGGGGTGCCTGTTGAGATTTTACTGATAGAGGATTAAGAGAGTCTTCTGCGGCTAAGGTTGGCTGATTACTCAATAGAGTCAACCATGCTGAACTAGCTAATGTTGAAGAAGATAACAATAGCAAAGATAATTTATTCATCTATTCACACCAGGTTTAATATAGTTAAAGCTTTTTTGCATTTTAACAGATATTTTGTTGCCAAGAAAAGTAATAAGTTTTATCATTGTCAATAGTAGAGCTTATTGAGATTAAATATATGCCCCCCTACACATCTGCATCTTTGAAATCGGAACTCAATGCCCGGGGTTGGCGTTTAACACCGCAAAGAGAAAAAATACTCCATGTTTTTCAACATTTACCTCAAGGTAACCATTTGAGTGCTGAAGAACTATATAACTTACTGGAGAACCAAGGGGAAAACATTAGTTTATCAACAATTTATCGTAGTGTAAAGTTAATGGCGAGGATGGGTATTCTCCGGGAACTAGAATTAGCCGAAGGTCATAAACACTATGAACTTAATTATCCTAATCCTCACCACCACCATCATCTAGTATGTATTCAGTGTAATAAAACTCTAGAGTTTAATAATGATTCAATGTTAAAACAAAGTTTAAAACAATGTGAAAAAGAGGGATTTCAACTAATTGATTGTCAGTTAACCATTATGGCTGTTTGTCCTGAAGCTATTAGAATGGGATGGCCATCGGCTTTACCAAATAGTTGGGCTTGTACTAGAGCAATTTCTGAAACTTCTTGAGATTTTTCAAAAAGAAGATGCACCAATTTGAAAACCTAGGGCTTTTTTCTGCATAGTTTGAAAAATATTATAAAAACCATTAGCCCGTGAAGGTGTTAAACTCATTTTCAAGCCAGTAGCTTCAATAAAATCTGGAGTTACTGCTAGGATTTCTTCTGGTGTTAAACCATTAAGTCCTTCAATGAGTAAAGCGACTAAGCCTTTAACTAATTGTGCGTCGGAATCTCCTTGGTATAGAACCTTTCCTTCTTGTAGGTCTGCGGTTATATACACTTGAGACACACAACCATTAACTTTATTGGCTGGAGTTTTAGCGGTTTCGGGCATTGGTTCTAATTTTTTGGCGAACCACAGTAGTTGTTCATAACGCTTTTTAGGATCGTTACGACGTTGAAATTTTTCGACAATTCGTTGAAGATTACTAGGTAAGTTATTGATGTTGTTGGACATAGTTTAAGCTTTTAAATAATTATCTTTTTGCAGTATAACAACTCAAGGTGCGTAAGCCACACTCAAGAATCGACTCGGAATCTTTCTACGGAGGATAATAATTGATTAGCGATGGTTACCAACTTTTGTAATGAACCTGCTACTCTGTGGGATTCTTGAGAAGTTTCTTGGGCGGTTGATTCCACTGACTGCATTACCTCAGCCACTGAACGGGAGTTTTCTCTTTGTTCTACGGTATCTGCTGATATAGAACGAACTAGACTATCGATGCGGTTAGACACTTGAATTATATCTTCTAAAGCTACTTTAGCTTGGTCGGCTTTCTCTGTAACATCAAATACTTGCTGTAACCCTTCTTCCATCGCTGTCATTACTGACCCTGTCTCACTTTGTATCTGTAACACAATTTGTTCGATGTCTCGTAGTGATCTAGCCGAGCGATCTGCTAACTGTCTTACTTCATCAGCTACGATCGCGAATCCACGACCCCCTTCTCCTGCTTTCGCTGCTTGAATCGAAGCATTGAGAGCTAACAAATTAGTTCTAGAAGAAATTGTGGTTATCAAAGCTACAATCTTAGAAATTTCCTGAGATGCTTCAGCAAGGCGTTTTACTTTCCGAGTAGTTTCCGATACTGTTTCTCTAATTTGTAATATGCCGTTTAGGGTTGTTTGTACAGCTTCGCCACCTTTTAGAGCTGTTACAGAGGAGGAACGGGCTACTGCTTCTGCTTCTCTTGCGCTTTCGGCAACCCTTTGGATAGATTCTGTCAGCATTTGTACTGAATTTAGGGTTACAGCTAGTTCTTCTGCCATACGTAAGGCGTCGCTAGATTGGTTGCGGGCAAAGGCTTCACTATCGGTAGAACCTTGGTGTACTTGTTCTGATGCTTGTTTTACTTGACGTACAATTTCCCGAAGATTTTCAATCGTCAAGTTAAAGGCATCGGCGACGGCGCCTAGTACGTCTGCGGTTACTTGAGCTTTAACGGTTAAATCTCCTCTTGCTGCTCCTTCTACGTCGTCTAGAAGACGTATCACTTGTCTTTGCAGGTCTTCTCTGTCTCTTTCTGTTTCTTCTGCTTTTCTTTGGGCTTCTGCTACATTAGTATTTATAAAACTGATCATTTTATTAAATTCTAAGGCTATTTCCCCTAATTCGTCTTCAGAATAAATACTTGCTTTTACCTTCAGATTCCCTTGACGAATATTTTCGAATTGTTCTGCTAAATTACGCTGATATTTTTTTACTTCCCGACTTAATACCTCCCCTACTACATACGTACTCGCAAACCCACTAATACCTGCTATCAGGGTAATCAAAGATCCCGATTTAGTGAAAGGAAAAAATCTAGTTGCTTGAACTTCTTCTACTGTTTCGTTGCTTTCATCTTCTGTTAGTTGCGCTTTTGGTGGGGAAGTTATGATCCCGGTTGCTAGTACTGCGATCGCGCAAACAATCCCCACTATCGATGAGTGCAATAGCTGTTTTGTTCTAATTCTTGCATTTACGAAAGGAGTAATAGGTCCGAAATTTTCTTCCGCTTTTAACTTCATGCTACTGTCGCCCAGTCCTGAAGGATAAGCTGTTGTCAAACTTTCTGTTGGCTCTTTCCTAATTACGCTTCTTGACGGGCTCCCTATAGTATTTTCATCATATTTTATTGTTTGATCTTCTGAATCCATACCTCCTTCAAATATATCATCTGATTCCGAGAAAGAATTTTCTGATATTTTTCCCACGATATCCTTTAATTCTTGGGAGTCTTCTTCGTATCCTTCTGGCAACTCTCCATCTATATCTATTTCTGAATTATCTCTTTTCTCTATTTCTGAGTTATCTATTTCTTCTAAACCTAATTCCATTTCTGATTGTCTATCAATATTTAGATTATTTTGATTTAGATTATTTTTATCGTCTATTGGATCTAACTCTGAACTATAATCTCCGTATAGGTTTTCCTCTATTTCTGATGACCCTGATGGCATGTATTCATCTTCGATAAATAGTGTTTCTTCTTCTAAATTGGAGTCTAGTTCTGTTGGTGTCAAGTTAGAAGTAGCTTCTTCCATATCTTGCCAATTATATTGAACTTCTGGATAATCTTCTCCTGTCACTGGAATCCCATAATTATTACTTTCATTCCATTCTTCTGGTACTGATGGATAATTTACTCCGCTTTCGTCTTCCGAATCAAAAGCTTGTTCAAAAATTGTTTGCTCTATATCTTTTTGTTCTGAATGAGCTTTTGAGCTATTTTTTTGATTATTATTCAGTAGATTGTGTTCTGTTGTCTGTCTGTCAAAGTTTTCTTCCCCTGAATGGTATGGTTCATCCCGATTTCCATTACTCCCTAAGTTCGATTCAAATTGATGTGATTCTTGGTATGAAGAAATATATGAATCTTGGATACACTCTAAGCCTTCTTTTGCTCTTTCTCTAAATTCTTCTTTTTCTGTTAATTCTAGAACTAGCTGATACTGTTCCTTTGCTATTTCATATTCTTGTAACCCGTAGCAATGTATATGGCCTTTTAATAATAATGCGCTACAATCCTCTGGATACTCATGAAGTATTTCGTCAATACTTCTCGCCGCTTCTGTGTAGTCCCCCTCTGAGTAGGCTTCTTGTGCTTTATTGTATATCTCAGAATAGTTTATATCTGATGTCATTTGTTTTTCTCCCTTAGTTAGCTTAGCTGGTTAGAGGTTTGTTTTTTTTGATATATACAGGAGCTTAATCTAGTTATTTTCATTAGGCCACCCATCTGGCTGAACGTAAAATTGCTACATGGTCTAGTAATCTTAGGTATGTTTTTTTTTGCTCATTTTCTTCCTCTGATAATACCCATTCTCCCTGAACATAAGGAGCTATATAATTTGGTATATTAATTGGCATTTGTAGGTCTTCTATCTCTAACCATTGCATATCTCCTAGTTTTTCTACTGCTAATCCCAATCTAGTATCTTGGTCTTCTACTGCTATTACTGGTATTTCTGCTCTTTCTGTGTTCAGACTAGCTATGTCTCCTAAGAAATTACCTAGGTCTGCTACCCAAATTATTTTCCCTCTTAGATTTATGGTTCCTAATAGTAGAGGAGAAGCGTTGGGAATCGGTGTAATTCTATCTGGTTCTTGTTGCATTACCTCTTCTATTCCCATAGCTGGTAAGGCGAATTCATCACCTGAAGGCAAGTAAAATCTCAAATGCAGTTCGCCTTGGTGTTCGTTTTCTTCTATTTGTTCTTGGATATCTGAATATATCTCAGAATTGTTTTCTGGTGTAAAATTATTGGGTTGACTAACCATTGCTCGCGCTAAATGCTTGTTTTCTCTTATTCTATGTGTTTTATTCAGTTTGATTTTCTTCAAACTCTGTTTATTTCTTTTCCTATATTTTTTCTTACAAAAGTACCGCTGACTTAACTTAACAACTTTTTCTTTTGTACTTAATATTTTAATTATATTTTACTTATATTTTCTGCCTATCCTCTCTACTATCTTTTGAACTATTTTCTCAAAAGCTGTTTAATTGTACTAATTAATTCTGATTTGGCAAAGGGTTTTGCTATGTAAGCATCTGCCCCTTGTTTCATTCCCCAATAGCGATCAAATTCTTCTCCTTTGGAAGAACATATTACTACCGGAACATTTTTTGTCTTCGGATTTGATTTTAAACTACGACACACTTCATACCCGTTCATTTTTGGCATAACAATATCTAATACCACTAGATCAAAAGCGTATTTGTGGATTCTTGCTATTGCTTCTTCCCCATCCCTGGCAATCGCTACGGTCATGCCATATTCTTTCAACAGTTTTGAAATCATTTCTCTATAGGTTAGGCTATCGTCTACAACCAAAACTTTATTCATTTCTTGACTACCTGATCGTTTGGCTTAGTAAGGACAAAGGACTAGAGCCGTGTGTTTTTTAATTACTATAATAATCATTAGATTATGTGGCATTTTAGTTAAATTATCTTGGTTTTTGCGAATATTTTAGCTAATTGTCAGATTATATAGTTGTCTATTTATTTTCTGATTCTGAGGGACAATTCATCGTCTAAGCATTGAGTTTATTTTTTGTACTTTACAACTTACCTCTATGATAACTCATTAAATCCTAGTAACATAACTATTTATTAAATCTATTTTAACCTGTACCTATTTTTGTGCTAAATAGTAATATCAAATCCGTTTTAATCTAAAAATCTTGTTAAGAACAGCTAAATACTAGGTATAATACAGTAGACTGGGAGCTTGTATATTTAGTCAAAGGGAGAAAATTAGAAGCTGTTATGTCCATAGAAACTTTAATAGCCCAAATCGAGGCCACAGCCCAAAACTTTAGTTTTCCTATTGATGGAGACATTTACAAGGCAGCCAAAAAAGAACCCACATCACCAATTTTATTTGCAGGCAATCTCAACAGCCAGCTTTGTTGTTTTGGCCGTGACTTAGGTAGAGACGAAGTTTTTGCAGGTGAACCTCTCTATGGTGCGGCAGGAACTCTAGTCCGTCAAGGTTTTTATTGGGCCGTACACCATAAAACTACCTCAGACAAGGCTGAATTGGCCACTATTTGTCGTAGAGTTTTACTCACTAATACTGTGCCCTATAAGCCTCCTGGTAACAAGGCTTATAGCCAAGCAGTAAAAAAAGTATTTCGACCTTTTATTGAGCGCCTGTTAGTTTTATACTGGCAAGGGACCCAAATCATTACCCTCGGGACAGAAGCTTTCAAATGGTTTACCCCCTACGCTCATAGAGGAGAGGTTAATGATTTTTTTCAACTAAGCGATCGCTACACTCGACAGTTATCTGTTATTTTAACTGCCGAAGACGAGTTAGGGATGAAGCATAGTAAACAAGTTGCTTTGTTGCCTTTACCTCATCCCTCTCCTCTTAACCAAAAATATTATGCTCAGTTTCCGCAGTTACTGCAAACTCGCCTTAATCAGTGTGAATTTTGAGTTTGTTTTTTACCTATTGACCAATAATCTTGCTCTTATTGGCTTTTTTTCGGGGGGGGATAAACCATCCCCTGATTTATTGATGTTCTGCTATTTTTTTGGAGATAGAAGCATCATCATATTTCTTCCTTCTCTTTTTGGGGCTTGTTGTACCTCTGCCACTGCTTCTAAATCATTTGCCATTCGATTCAGTAAATCTTCTGCTAAGTCAGCGTGTTGTATTTCTCGCCCCTTAAAGGTAATAGTTGCTTTTACTTTGTCTCCTGATTTGAGAAAACGCTGAGCACTTTTTACCCTTACTTGGTAGTCGTGGTCATCGATTTTATACCGCATTTTTACTTCTTTTACATCAGAAGTGTGTTGTTTTTTCTTAGCTTCTCTGGCTTTTTTTTCTTGTTCAAATTTGTATTTCCCATAATCCATTATCCTACAAACAGGAGGATCGGCGCTTTCGCTTACCAGAACTAGGTCTAATCCTTTTTCTTCAGCTATTTCTAAAGCTTCTTCTCTAGAAACAATTCCTATTTGCTCTCCTTCACTAGCAACTACACGAAGTTTAGGAAAACGGATATTGGAATTAATTTGGGGTTGGTCACGCTGAAAGCGTCTTTTATCTATCACAGGCGTCTTTTTAATCGAATTTAGTAAAAATAATTGTTTACTTGGTTTATATTGTACTGATTTTTGCCAAAAACTTGTTGATATTTATTATAACTTTTCTCTAAAAAAGTATCAAAATTTAGTAAAATTATGTAAAGATTTAATAAAGAATCTCAATAATAAACTAGTGGAAGAGTATTGGAATCAAAAAATCGGCAATCAGAGAGATTGGATTTGGCGAGGTTGGCAAATTCGTTATTCATATTTTAGAGCTAATCAAGAAAAAACCCCTAATCCCCCAGTAATTTTTTTACACGGATTTGGGGCGGCGATTGAACATTGGCGGCACAATTTACCCGTAGTTCGAGAATATCATCCAGTGTATGCTATAGACTTGTTAGGCTTTGGCGGCTCAACCAAAGTTTCCACTAATTATAATATCTATCTTTGGGTTGATTTAATTTATGATTTTTGGCGAACATTTATTAATCAACCAGTTATCTTAGTAGGCAATTCTTTGGGATCTCTAATTTCTCTGGTTACCACGGCAAATCATCCAGAAATGGTAACTGGTTTAGTAATGATTAACATACCGGATATATCTTTACGCCAAAAAGCCATGCCTCAATGGTTGCTACCCATAGTCACTAATATTGAAAACTTAGTAGCATCACCATTATTGTTAAAACTCCTGTTCAAGATTGTCCGCAGTCCTAAATTAATTCGGTTCTGGTTAGAATTTGCCTACTATGATAAGCAAGCGGTTACTGATGAACTAGTGGAAATTGTTAGTGTACCACCTCAAGATATTGGCGCCGCGGAGACCTTTATTAGTTTGTTTGCGGGAGTGAGAACTAAAGATTTTGCGCCGCCAGTAGATTTTCTCTTGTCTCAGCTAAAAATGCCAATTTTGTTAATTTGGGGTAAACAAGATCCCATGATTCCCCCTAGTTTAGGGCCGATTTTAGCAAAACTTAATCAGCAAATCAAGCTAGTAGAAATAGCCGATGCTGGTCATTGTCCTCAAGATGAATGCTATAAAGAATTTAATTATATTTTGAATCAATGGTTAGAAGACTATCATTACCACTAATTAAATGTAAAATTAAAGATGAAATAAACTAATTAATTAATCGATTCCACGAATGAAACATACATTATCGGTTTTAGTAGAAGATGAAGCAGGAGTTTTAACTAGGATCGCCGGACTATTTGCCCGCAGAGGCTTTAATATAGAAAGTCTAGCAGTAGGACCAGCAGAAAAATCTGGGGCATCTAGGATTACAATGGTAGTTCATGGTGATGAACAGGTGATTGAACAGTTAACTAAGCAACTATACAAGCTAATTAATGTGATCAAAGTACAAGACGTTACCTTTAAACCCTGTGTAGAAAGAGAATTGATGCTAATCAAAATCAGTGCTAATTCCACTACCAGAGGAGAAGTGATTGAATTAGCTCAAGTATTTAGAGCTAGAATAGTGGATATATCAGACGATACTCTGACTATAGAAGTAGTAGGAGATCCCGGAAAAATGGTAGCAATAGTTAAAATGTTACAAAAATTCGGCATCAAAGAAATTGCTCGTACCGGGAAAATAGCTTTAGTTAGAGAATCAGGAGTCAATACTGAGTATCTCAAAGTACAACTAGTAGGTTAGTGATACTGGTAAGATGAAGCTTAAACAAGGGATTTTATTAATTTTTATCACCATTTTTTTAGTTTTTCTGATTAAACTTGTAGGTGCCACAGTTCCAAAAACCACACCAGAAAGCACACCAAAAACCACACCAAAAACCACACCAAAAACCACACCAAAAACCACAATGTTAACAGCTCCTTTTTTACAATTACCTACCCCAACCTCTGTTTATGTAGTCTGGTTTACAGAATTTCCCGGAAAGGAAAATTATGTTCTATACGGAGAAAAATTAGACGGAGAAAAATTAGACAACCGTGTATCAGCAAAAACTAAACAATTAACAAAGGTGGCAGAAGATGGTAAATCCCATTGGCGACAAACTCCCCCTCAACCAACAAAGCGGGAGATTTGGCGTCATCAAGCTTTAATATCAGGATTGAAAGCTAATCAACGTTTGCCTTATCGTGTGGTGAGTCAAGATAGTCAAGAAAAAATAACTAGTGAAGTTTACAGTTTAGCGCCTTTACCTCCCGCTAATAGTGGAGTAAAAATTTTACTAACATCAGACCATCAGTTGATGCCTTTGACAGCAGCTAATATAGAAAAAGTCGCGGCAACAGTTCCAGATTTAGACGGAATCTTCCTGGCAGGAGATTTAGTTAACATACCAGACCGCGCTTCGGAATGGTTCGATGATCAAAGAGGTAACGCCTTTTTCCCAGTCTTACAAGGTAAAGGGGGATACGAATTAACCAAAGAGGAAGTTACCACAACCTATCGAGGTGCAGCTTTAATCCAAAATATTCCCCTGTTTCCCACCATCGGCAACCATGAAGTGATGGGAAGATATGAAAAGAGTTCGGGTTTAAATGAACAATTCGATAATTCTTTTCCTCTTCAACAGGCTATCGGGGAATACGAAAAAATTGCCGATCAAATCAATCCGGCAGATGATATTGAAGTAAAAGAGAATTGGATTAAAAACCATTCTTTTAATGTGGATAGTTATTTAGAAATTTTTACTCTACCAGAACCCCAAAAATATTATACTGTTCGTTTCGGTAATGTATGGTTAGCATCTCTCTATGTAACGAATATGTGGCGATCGCCTAACCTTTCTCCTGAGGTGCGTGGTAGATATCAAGAAAGAAGCGAGGATTTAGAAACACCGGAAAATTGGGGTTATGGTCAACATATTTTTGGTGATATTACCCCAGGCAGTGAACAATATCAATGGTTGAAAACTCAACTAGATACCGAAGCTTTTCAAACAGCTAAATATAAAATAGTTATGTTCCATCATCCTCCCCATACTCTCGGGGGCAATATTGTTCCCCCCTATACCAAGCCCCTTCAGCAGAAAGAATATAATGAATCAGGTGAACTCCATGCTATTACATATCAATATCCCCAAGCTGAAGATTATATTGTCAAAGATTTGCTACCTTTGTTAGTATCAGCGAAGGTAGATTTAGTGTTTTATGGCCATTCTCATCTTTGGAATCGTTTCTACGACCAAGATGCTAATATACACTTTTTAGAATCTTCTAATGTAGGTAATACCTATGGCGCCCATTGGGGTAATAGCAAAAGTCGTCCTCCCCAAGATTATTTATCTAGTAGCGCCGCTAAGGGTAATCCTAATGGCTTAGAACCAATTGTACCCAATATAGCACCTTTAAAGGATGAATTTGGTACATCTCTACCCTACATCGCTAGTAATGATCTAACTGTTTTTAGTATTCTAGATACTAGTAATGGTAACGTGAGTAGCTATCGTTTTGATACTAGAAAACCCGATAGTCAAGTAATTAAATTTGATGAGTTTGTAATTGGCGAAAGGCCAAATTAAGGATAGTAAATATTTTGTTATCAGTTAAACCAGATTTTTCTATAACTATTAGAAAAGCAAAAATTAAAGACCTCAACCAGGTGGCTGATGTTCTTACCCGTAGCTTTCATCCACCTCAGGGTTTTTTCTTTTGGCTTTACCCCATCTTGAGATTAGGACTTTATGAAGATTTACGCAACCGCCTTAATAGCGATCGCCCCTATTATCTCTGCCTCGTGGCCTCTATACCTGAAGATGCTTTACAACAACAAGAAGTTATTGTCGGTACTGTGGAAATCGCTTTGCGTCCTACTCATTCCTTTGCTTTTATCGGCGCTAAATATCCCTATATCTCTAATTTAGCTGTTAGTCACGCTTATCGTCGCCAAGGTATTGCTACTAAGCTTCTTCTTAAATGTGAACAAATTGCCTGGGAATGGGGTTATGAAAAACTCGCTCTTCATGTTTTAGAAGATAACTATACAGCTAAACAGTTATATTTGAATCAAGGTTTTAAAGAAGAAAGAATAGACAGTAATATTAGTAACTGGCTATTCCATCGTCCGAAAAAACTATTATTAATTAAATCTAAGTGAAAATAAGGACGAGCCTGGAGGGATTCGAACCCCCGACCTTGTGGGCCGTAACCACACGCTCTAATCCACTGAGCTACAAGCCCTTAATTTGTTCACATATTTAATAATATCACAGAAGAACTAATTTAAGCAAGGGTAAAAAAATATTTGTTTAAACTTAGAAAAGCTCGCACTCCTAAAAAAGTACTAAATAGGCCAAGAGACGAGAGGGGGAGAGGGGGAGAGGGGGAGCTTTCGGAGAGGGGGAGAGGGGGAGAGGGGGAGCTTTCGGAGAGGAGGGAGAGGGGGAGAGGGGGAGCTTTCGGAGAGGGGGAGAGGGGGAGAAAGATGGTTTTTAAGTATTTGCATCAATATCTCATAATATAACTGATTAAACGGACTTGATATTACTCATTACTTATTACTCATTACTTATTACTCAAAAGGGCGATCGCCTCATATTGTGAGAGAAACATAAATAAACTTTTAAAACCGAATTTAGGATAAAAAAACGCTAGATAAGATATAACAGCTATTATGGTCATCGAAACCAGCTAAAACAAGAAAGAGAGAAAAACAGATGGCGGTAACTACTTTTAAATGGTCAATTGACCAATGGCATCAACTAGTAGAAACAGGGGTATTAGCTGATAAAAATGTGGAATTAATCGAGGGAGAAATAGTAGAAATGAGTCCTGAAGGAATTTCCCACAGCTATAGTAATAGAAGTATCAGCGACTATTTAAGACAAATATACACAAGAATAGCCTATATTAGTGAGCGCTATCCCATTACTCTAGATAATTCTGAGCCACAACCTGATATAGCGGTAGTACGTCTTCCTCAAGATATTTATCGTCAACACCACCCCTATCCTGAAGATATTTATCTATTAATCGAGATATCCAATACCACTTTAGAGTTTGACAAAAAAATCAAAGCTAAAATATATGCTCGTAATCAGATCAAGGAATATTGGCTAATCGATTTAGTTAATAAAAAAGTGATTGTTCACACTTTACCAAGAGATAACAGGTATCAACAAATTGAAGAAATCAATACTGGAGTTATAGCATCTCAAGCTTTTCCTGAGATAAAAGTTGAATTATCGCGCCTGTTATTCTAAAAATTGGCAGCTTTTCGCTTTTTGTGACTATAATGTAGTTTAACGCTAGTATGAATAACGTTGATTCTGATACTTTTATTCACATTTAACAGGTTTAGATACACACTCCTCAATACTGCTTTTGTTAAGAGAAAATTCTTGATTAGAGTAAGGTTGAAAGGAGATTAAGTACAAAGCCAAAAACCGCGAGAGAAAACCTGCTCAAAATTGCCAGCCTTTACCAGTTAATGGTTTGGGGTCACAAATAACTTATGAAGTGGCGGAGAGCGCCTCCCAATAACTCAAGATTATTGACCAAAAAACAGCCTCTAAGGCGCTCTCCGCTTTCGCTGGCAATTTTGAGTAAGTTTATTGCACCCCCTCACCCTGCTCCTCATATCAAAGCACCAAAACAAAAGTACAGAAATTGGCCGACAAGGGAGAATCAATTTTTAAGCGCGATCGCATTAATTCTCTTACTTCAAAACTTCAAAACTTCAAAACTTCAAAACTTAACCACCACAAGTAACTTTGGGTAAAGATGCAAGATCTGAGGCTCCCTGCTTTATCAGAAGAAATATGTTTGATTCTTATCCGAGCAGTATTGACACACTCTTCCCAAAGCAAAAAAAAACACCCTTCAGTTATCGAAGAGTGTTTTTTGATTATCCGATTAAATCAACTTAACCTTTGATGGCAGGTGCAGTTTCTACACTTGCTAAATCTAGTGGGAAGTTGTGAGCGTTTCTTTCGTGCATTACTTCAAATCCGAGGTTAGCACGGT
>NZ_JALKVM010000156.1:0-2553 GCF_057440575.1 Johannesbaptistia floridana | reverse complement strand
ATTCCGGCTTGCGCCCATATCCCGGCTTGCGCCCATATCCCGGCTTGCGCCCATACCCAGGGGAAAAGAATCAGTAATTACTGCTTAGTTAACTGAGTTAACACCTTATTAGAACGTTCTAAGAAATTTTTAACTCCATCGGCATCAAAGGCTTTTTGTGCCATTAAAGCTAAATCATAGACATGTTGACACATCAAATCTACCACAGCGCCTGTGGGAGATTCTCCACTTCCTTGGATAATTGTGCCTTTGCTGAGTTGATATATGTTGTCAATCAGAGGATGAGAGGTATTAATTACCAATACATGATCTTCTGGGAAAGTCATAGATTGCTGCTGCATCAAGGCGCTCATCTCCTGCATACGACGCATGGCTTCTGGAAGTAATACCATAGCGGGAGGAGTAGAGTCATCAGATTTCAAAGCTTGAGTTTTGATGTTAACTTTGGGTTTATTCAAGGCTTTTTCAAATAAGTCTTTAATCACCTCAGAACGAGTTTTATTACTGTTGGGATCTACTAATTCACTGGCTTCATCTTTTTCTAAGAGAGTGTTATCTAACTCAGAATCTACCCGAGAGAATTTGACGTCTTTGTATTCCTGTTCTAAGAAGGGTATAAAGTAATTAGCATCAATGAAAGAATCTAGGAAGAGGACTTCTATACCTTGTTTTTTGTATAGTTCTACATAAGTAGCTTGGGTGTCAGCTTCAGTACAGTAGAAAACGCGATTTTCATGTTTTTCGCGGTTGCGGTCTAAATAGTCTTGTAAAGTTGTATAGTGGTCTTGACTATCTGCCTCTGCATCCTCGGGTTTATAGGTACTGCGGTAGATAATAATGTCTTCTACCTGTTTTTTGAACTTCTCCTCTTTGAGAGAACCATATTTGACAAAAGTCCCCAAATCCTGCCAACCTTTGACGTAGGCTTGATAGTCTTCTTTGTAGAGAGAGTTGAGGCGATCGCCTATTTTTTTGGCGATAAAGTCAGCTATTCTCCGTACTGTGCGATGATTAGTTAAGGAACTACGGGATACATTTAGAGGAATATCAGGACTATCTATCACACCTCGCAAAGGCATGAGAAATTCTGGGATAATCTCCTCACAATGATCGCTAACAAAGACTTGATTACAAAATAATTTGATTTGACCTTTGGTAATGTCTACATCGCCTCGTAGTTTGGGGAAGTAGAGTATACCATTGAGTAAAAAGGGATAATCAGTATTAAGATGTACCCATAAAATTGGGTCTTCTTGGAAAGGATGAAGGTAGCGATAGAATTCTAAATAATCTTCGTCGTTGAGATTAGATGTTGATTCTTTCCAAGGCGCTTTTTGCTTATTAATTACTTCCCCATCTAGTTTAATGGGTACTGACATAAAATCACAATAGGTCTTAATTAACTGCTTAATACGGGCAGTTTCTAAATATTCTACCTCGTCATCGAGGAGAGTGAGGGTAATGGTTGTGCCAGGGGTAGTACGTTCAGATTCAGTGAGTTGAAACTCAGGAGATCCATCACAGGACCAGTGTACAGCTTGAGCATCCTTGAGATAAGATAGGGTATCAATCTCTACTTGTTTGGCTACCATAAAGCTTGAGTAAAACCCTAAACCAAAATGTCCAATTAACTCATTGGCATCCTGTTTATACTTACTAATAAATTCTTCAGCGCTAGAGAAGGCGACTTGGTTGATATATTTTTTGATCTCCTCTGCTGTCATGCCAATTCCATTGTCTGACACGGAGATAGTTTTATTTTCTTTGTCTATCTTAATGTTGATTTCTGGATCTGGTAATTCTTGGGAAACGTCTCCCGAATAAGATGCCATTTTTGCTTTGGCGATCGCATCTACACTATTTGATATCAATTCTCTGAGAAAAATTTCATGATCTGTATACAGAGATTTTTTAATAATCGGAAAGATATTCTCTGTATGAATCGTGATGTTACCTTTTTCTAATACAGTCATCTTATTTTTTTAAACACTTTATTTTACACTTACATTATGATTTTCTCTTATCTCAACCTCCTATCAAATCACAGATAACACACCTTTTGTTATTCGGTTTTCCGTATGAATCTCTTTATCGATTGGTGCAAAATCTCAGTATTATTTAGAGAATCCCTTGAGATTACTCAAGCTAATATTAATTTCATTTAAATATTATATAGGTAAATAGTAATATGTTTTTCTAGACCTATAACTTTATATTTCTTCTAAAATGCTTCTGAAATCTTCGTCAAATCTAGCATTTTTTATATTTAGCGCATTTCTAAAGTAAATACAATTAAAATATAAGCAATTATTATGACAACATTGTGTAACACAATAAATTTATCTCAACTAATAAAAACTACAAACTTATACCTAACCTTTGGCTATCTACTTAAGACGGGACAGATTATCTAGCAAGGGTTTGAAAATTCGCAGGATTGAGCGAATTTTTATCAGTATTTTGTCCCAGTTTACGCTAATAGCCTGATAAATTATGGATTAGTATCCAACCAATTAGTTAAATCAGAGATAGAAGTAAAATCTAATAGTGCTT
>NZ_JALKVM010000155.1:0-18196 GCF_057440575.1 Johannesbaptistia floridana | reverse complement strand
AGAAATGAACTTTTTCTGAGGTTAATTTAGTACATAAGTTCTGGTGCAAGATATGGGTAAGAAATTTTAGGGTTTGAGCCCTCTAGTCACTTTGAGAAATTGGGTAATTTAGAGTAATCTAAGGTGAGAAAAGAGCTTGAAACCGTTATTATCTCGTTACGCCCCTGAAGGTTTACGAATTATTATTCAGACCAATTGGCCAGAGGAGGAGTATTTAAAAGAGCTTTACTTAAAGAATTATGTATTTTGTTGTTAGTAGCTAAAATTCTCCCAGAATTAATATCTATAGGACTTTGGTCATAGGCGCTGACTTTGCCTCCTGCTTCTTTGACAACTACTATCCCTGCCGCAATATCCCAAACACTAAGACCTCTTTCCCAATAACCATCAAGGCGACCACAAGCCACATCAGTTAAATCTAGTGCCGCAGACCCACTGCGCCGCACTCCTTGAGTAAGATGGGTAAGATAACAAAATTCTGCATAATTGTTATCTTTGGTTTCACGGCGATCATAAGCAAAGCCAGATACCAGCAAGCTATCTGATAAATTGGTTGTTTCAGATACTTGTATTGAACTACGATTACAAGTAGCCCCTAAACCAGTAGCGGCTCTAAATAACTCTTGACGAAAGGGGTTATAAATAGCTCCTACTTTCGGCTCTCCTTCTATCAATAAACCTACAGAAACCGCCGCTATGGGATAACCGTGGGCATAATTAGTAGTCCCATCTAATGGATCAATTGCCCAAAGATAATCTTGATTTTGTGAGGCGATCGCCCCTGACTCTTCTGCTAAAATCGAATGTTTACTGAAATGGCGTCGAATAACTGATAATACTGCTTTTTCGGCTTTAGTGTCTATATCTGTTACTAAATCTCCTTTGCGTCCTTTTTCCTTGATTGTTTCTAATTTTCCCCAGGAATTTGCTAGTATAGCTCCACCTGCTAACACAGCTTCTGTCGCTATATCTAAAAAAATTGATAATTCTTCACCCTGATAATCATTCATCATTCTTTCAATCTCTTTAATATCTCCTAATCTTCTTCTAGAGGGAATCCGAAGCGAACTTTTCCTCTAGCGAAATGGCGCCCAAATTGCAGCTCATACACTTCATCTTCATCTTGTGTTTCTACTTCCAAATCCGAAGTAGGGTAGCTTACACACAGTAGGGCATAACCTTTTTCTTGTAGTTCTGGTGAAAGTCCCATTGCCTCTGGTTGGTATACTTGACCAGAATTTATTCTGGCAGCACAAGTTGTACAGGCACCATTACGACAAGAAAATGGCAGATCATAACCTTCAGCTTCAGCACTATGGAGTATATATCGATCCGTTGAAGCTAAAAAACTATAAATTTCTCCTTTTTGGCGATGTTTTACAGTTATTCTGTATTTTTGTATCATTTTAATTTAACAATAATGTTATTTCATGGAAATTTCCTCTCTTATTTTATCTTACTCGATTGCGTAATCGACAAATGCGTGATGCGATTAAAAAATAGAATAGTTCAGTTAGTTTATATGTCAAACACCTTTTTTTGTACTGCTATAGTAATATTTTAGCCTAATTTAGTTTGTACACTATTCACCTTCATCGCTTAAAACCTGTTTTAGCCACAATTTCTCCTGCTTGCTAAGAAAAGCACCAAATCTAGCTAAAGTAGCTTTTATCTTGTACCTTTTTGTCAATTGTAAACCTTGATGATTAACCGTTATATTGACTGCTCGTCGCTGCCACATAGAAGTATTAATTAATTTATTAAATAGATAAGTTTTGGCAATTATTTGTTCAGAGTCTATAGCTATATTTGTTGTTAAGAAAAGAGCCCTCAAAATATTAGGTCTATTTCTTCTATTTAAAAAGAATTTTAGAATTAAAATACTGACAATAAAATAAGTCATCCATTGTAAATCATTAGCAAGAAAAACCAGGGAAATATACATCAAAGCAACGACTATTACCAAATATAATAGTATATCTATAATAAACCAGATTAGCTGATGTTTAACGATTTTTAGTAGAGGAATTATATATATCGAGCTGATTAAACTAAACCAAATCCAGTTAAATACTGTACCTTTATAGTTGTACATAATCAAACTTAATCCTAGCCAGATAGAAGTTAGAGTTATCACCTCAGTAATTATGAATAAATACATCGAAATGTTTGATGAGAATTTAGCTTGATTAAAAAGCATTGGCAAAAAAGTTACCTTGATTCTGTCTTTTTCTGATATTATTTTCAGGGAACTGTATTTAACTAAATTTCTTTTACCTACTAATACTTCCCAAGCTTCTTGAGCATTAGCAAACCGATTAGTACTAATTGGATCTATGAGTTTTTCGATCCACTCGACAAACTTACTCGATATCTTCACTTTGGGGCAAAAATCAATTTTTAGTTTTTTTTGAGGAAGGTCTGTAGGATTATTTCCTGTCAGTAAAAATATTAAAGTTGCCCCTAATCCATATAAATCTGTAGCTAAATTAGCTCTGCCTTGGTATTGTTCTGGAGCCATATAACCATACGTACCAACTACCGTTTTAGCCGTAATTGTCTGGCGATAGGTGTCTTGAACTCCACGTTAAAATTGAAACTTTTATAGTAGCCGAAAACACCACAAAATCCCCCTAAGGCTAATCCTATCCCTAAAGCCACAGGAAACTAAGAATTTGATACCTTTGATTAAGTACAATGTCAACTATTTTTAATGGCATCATCTACTCCTTTGGCGATTCTGTGGCCAACAATTATGAAATACAGGAGGTTTTTTCAGTCTATTTGATTTGTGGAGATGCTATCTTTAAGTAGGTAGGGTGCGACCTGAAAAGTTGCATCCTACTTACTTTAAAGATAACATTGATTACAAAGCTTCCGGTACAATGTTGAAGAGCGATCGCTCTCTTTTTCCTTGGTATAAAAGATTACTGAAGTTTTTTTTTCTTTGTTTGTTCTTCTTTGTTTCAAACTTCAAATGTTATTGATTGATGACTTATTTTAAAAAAAGTAACAAAATATACAGTTTTTTTGGGGAAATGCTAAAATAAAAATAAATCAATCAGGAGAAAAACCATGAAATTGATATTCCGAGGAGTCAAATACGAAAAAGAGCCAATGACAGTCAATATAGTCGAAGGAGAAGTAGGGGGTAAATATAGAGGCTCATGTTGGAAAGCTCACCACTATAAAGAAAGATATCGTCGCCGTCAATCCTCCTCCTCTGAGTTGACTTATCGTGGCGCCCATTACCAACATTAAGTTTAAATCTAGATACTTTTTAACTGAGGAAATTAGCAGAGTAGGATTCTATAGGTATAAAGATTTGTGTAGTTGAGCACAAAAGCGAGAAATTTACTTGCTCACTCTTGTATGTACATATTTCCTAACTATAGAGCTATGGGCTAAGAGATAGAGAATTAAAAGATTGTTATTTATTGTCTTTTTCCATTTTTTGTTTGGCGAGTGCCTTCTGTGAATACATAAGTTATTGCTATAAAAATATAATTAGGAGTTTAAAAATGAAATTATCTTACCGTGGTGTTAAATACGATCAAGTTTCATCAACTATAGAATTTGACCAAAGAGAAATAGGCGGAAAATATAGAGGTCAGGTTTGGCATCACAAATACCCTAGACACATACCAGATATTAAACCAAAAATCTATCGACAATATAGAGGTGTAGCTTATAGCACTTGCCCTCTACCTCTTCAGCAAATACCCACTCCAGAAAAAGCTAAACCTTTAGCTTATGAAGGTTACTGTCTAATTAATTCTCAAAAAAAAATAACTGTTAATCAATCTGCTCATATTCATTTAGAAAATATCAGACGTAGTTTAGAACATAGATTAACTGTAGCTAAAGCTAGAGGAGATGAGCAACTTATTGATTTACTAGAGAAAGAATCAGCGCAATTGAGTTTATAACTCACTCACACAACTCCCATCAAAAAAATCAACTTTTTCTCGGGGTAATTTAGTACAAAAGTACTGGTTTTTGAGTGCGTTAGGCGGTAAGCGCCTAACGCACCATATATTTATAGTTTAATAAAAAGATATCACAAGAGAGTTAGGGAAGATTTCCAGATGTTTGTAATGTTTTTAATAAACTCTGACAACTGTCTAGAAGTAAATCTATAACTAATTCAAATCCCTCTCTTCCCCCATAATAAGGATCTGGTACATCTTTAACTGAATATTTTGTCGCAAAGTCACACATCAATTTAACTTTGTCACGATATTTTCCTTGAGGATCTAGATAAAGAATATCTTGATAGTTACTCCTATCCATAGCTAAAATTAGGTCAAATGCCTGAAAATCAGCCACTTCAAATTGTCTGGCTTTGCCAATTAGTTTAATACCCCTTGATTTAGCCACTTCAGTCATTCTTCTATCTGGAGGAGCGCCAAGATGATAGCTAGATGTACCAGCCGAGTCACAAAATATGGATTCTGTTAATCCAGCTTCTGCAACTAGCTTTTTCATAATGTTTTCTGCCGTAGGAGAGCGACAAATGTTCCCTAAACAAACAAAAAGTATGGCATAGGAAGTCATTTTATTTACACATTAATTTACATTAATTTACATATTAGGTAAATTCAAGCTACTAGTTAATTGTTCCATGCGCTCTTCCATATTTGCTTTGGATTTAGCATAACCGTCTTTTAGAGCAGTAGTTACTATCTCAGAGAGTTCTTCGGGGGTTTTTTCTAAAGCTTGAGGCTCAATTTTTACCCGGAGGGGCTCTTGGTTACCGCTCATCACGACGGTTACTAAGCCATCTGGGCTTTCTCCCTCTATTTCCATATTTTCTAGTTCTTCTTGTAGCTTTTTAGCATCTTCTTGCATTTGCTGAGCTTTTTGTAAAGCTGTGGCAAATTGTTTCATTTTGTTAATTCCGAAACCGAAGCCTTTACCTTCTTTATTCATAATCTCTAAACTTATTTTCTTAAATTATAATTGTACTTGAGATTTTACAGTCCTATTCTAATTATATCAAAGACTGGTTCCATATTATACTCAAGGATGTTAGATAGGTTTAAGAATCTAGGGTCAAAATTCCCCAAGAATTTGCACTTCTGTTTCTAAATTTATATTCCAGTTTTTAGCTACTGTAGCCTGTATATGATTAATTAATTGCCAAATATCCATGGCAGTAGCATGACCACAATTGAGGATAAAATTAGCGTGACGGTGGGCTACTTGGGCATCACCTATAGAATATCCTTTTAAGCCAGATTGCTCAATTAACCAGCCTGCTGCATAGTTTGGAGGATTACGAAAAACACTACCACAACTAGGGCGGTCGTAGGGCTGAGATTTGGTTCTCGTTTTCAGATTTTTATTAGTTATTTCTAGCATTTTTTCTTTGCCCCAACCTGACTCTAGTTTAAATGTTGCTTCTAAAACTAATTTATTTTGGTTTTGTAGTTTTGAGTAGCGATATTGATAGGCTAGATCTTCATTTTTGAGTATTTCTATTTGGCCATCAGATGAGATAATTTTTGTTGCCACTAGACAATCGGCAGTGGCTGCGCCGTGTGCTCCTGCATTCATCACTACAGCACCTCCTACAGTGCCGGGAATACCTACCGCCCACTCTAATCCTTTCCAGCCTCTTTTTGCTGCTTGCCAGGCAACTTTGGCAATTGGCTCTCCCGCCGCTACCGTTATTTGAGTTGTTTCTGTATCAAAGTTGCTGTGACGCCAGTAACGAGTGTTTAATACTAAGCCAGCAATTCCGCGATCGCTTATTAGTAAATTTGACCCCGCCCCCAATATAGTTAATGGTATTCTCTGTTTGTTATACCATTCCCATATTTTTTCTAATTCTGACCAATTTCTCGGTGCTGTATACCATTCTGCTTTTCCCCCCACTCGCAATGATGTTAACTCTGCTAGGGATATTTGGGGGTTAATTAACCTGTTTTTTGATTTATCGCCAGAATTTATTAGAGATATATTCATATATTTATTGAGCAATTAATTGAGGAATAACTTGATTAAGATTGCCTGCGCCTAAAAATAGTGCTAAATCTTTGTTTTGTAACTTGGTTTTCAAAAGCTCTGCTAAAGTTGATAAATCATCATGATAGATAACCTGATCATGATTTTGTTTAACTGCATCGGCTAGTGTTGCTCCAGTTATTTTTTGAGGGTTATTTTCTCCGGCGCCGTAAATATCTGTAATTATCACCAAATCTGCTTCAGCAAAAGCAGTAGCAAACTCTGTTAACAAGGCTTCAGTCCTACTATAGCGATGGGGTTGGAAAATCGCTATAATTCTGTTTACGGAGTTTGTTTCTACTTGCAGACGTGCCGCTTTTAGGGTAGCAGTAATCTCACTGGGGTGATGGGCATAATCGTCAACGAGAGTTGCTCCCATGTATTTACCTTTTACTTCAAAGCGTCTTTTAGCCCCGGTAAAATTGGCGATCGCCTCTGCGATTGTTTCAAAGTTTAACTCTAACTTTCTGCCTACAGCGATTGCTCCTAGAGCATTACTTATATTATGTTTCCCTGGAATTTGTAAATTTACTATTCCTAGATACTTGCCTTTTTCCCACACTTTAGCTTGGCTATATTTTCCCCTGTAAGTAATTTCTGTTGCTATGTAGTCTGCTTCCCTATAGGGATCTAAACTGTAACTTATCTCAGGTTTAATTTGCTCTCTAACTATTTGGCAATCTATGCAACCAATTAAAGTTTCACACTGGCGAGCAAATGTTTTAAATGTGGCGATTAATTCTTCTAAATTTTGATAATGATCTAGATGGTCCAATTCTATATTAGTGATTATGCCGATTTTAGGTACATGTTTAATCAAAGAGCCATCGGACTCATCAGCTTCTGCCACTAATAAATTTCCTTCTCCTAGACGAGCGTTACCGCCCCACTCCTTTACCTCTCCTCCTACAATAATGCTGGGATCTAAACCAGCTTTCAGGAGTAAATAACCAATTAAACTACTAGTAGTTGTTTTACCGTGGGTACCTGATACAGCGATACTATCATACTCTTGGATTAAAGCTGCCAATAAATCAGAGCGATGAAAAATTGGTAATCCTCTCTCAATGGCGGCTAGATATTCACTATTATGGTTACTAATTGCTGTTGACCAGATTATTTGAGGTGATTTAGGTACTTGTTCTAAATTACTTGCTTGTTGCTCACTAAAAATTTTTGCCCCTACTGATTGCAACTTTTCAGTGATATGATTCAGTCGAATATCAGAACCCGAGACAAGAAAACGACGCTTAGCTAGTATATAAGCGAGACCAGACATGCCAATCCCACCTATACCAATAAAATGAAATGATTTACCGTTAAAATCAACTGTTTGCACTTGTTTTGACTCCTCACACCTACAATGAGGTTAAATTATAAAGAACTAACCATCAAAGAATCTTCCTCAAATTTAGTGTAGCAATAATTATTTTTTCTTTGTTTATTAAATTTAGGGGATCGAATTGTTCATACTTTATTATATGATTGGGTTCATTAAGAAAAAATTAATTTAGACGTCAACATAGAGAGGGCAAGAAAATTGATTAGAGTAGCAATCAACGGGTTTGGACGTATTGGACGTAACTTTCTTCGATGCTGGGTAGGACGCAGCAACACTAATTTAGATGTAGTAGGGATCAATGATACTTCCGATCCAGCTACTAATGCTCATCTACTCAGATATGATTCTATGTTAGGCAAATTAGACGCCGAAATCGAATATGATGATAATTCTCTAACTGTCAACGGTAAAACCATTAAATGTGTTTCGGATCGCAATCCCCTAAATTTACCTTGGTCTGCTTGGGATGTTGATTTGATTATTGAATCTACTGGAGTATTCGTTACCGAAGAAGGAGCATCTAAACATTTGCAAGCAGGAGCGAAAAAAGTTTTAATTACAGCTCCAGGCAAAGGTGGTAATGTGGGAACTTTTGTAGTTGGAGTCAACGAAAAAGAATACAAGCACGAAGACTATAATGTAATTAGTAATGCTAGTTGTACAACTAACTGTTTAGCTCCAATAGTTAAAGTTATCAACGATCACTTTGGCATTATTAAAGGAACTATGACAACTACACACAGTTATACTGGGGACCAACGTTTACTAGATGCTAGTCATCGGGATTTACGTCGTGCTCGTGCTGCTGCCATGAATATTGTACCTACATCCACAGGTGCTGCTAAGGCTGTAGCCCTAGTTATTCCAGAAATGAAGGGTAAACTCAATGGTATCGCTTTGCGCGTACCCACTCCTAATGTTTCTGTGGTAGATTTAGTTGCTCAAGTAGAAAAAAGCACAATTACTGAACAAGTAAATGATGCTCTCCAAGAAGCTTCTGAGAAGTCTCTAAAAGGAATCCTCGCTTATAATGATTTACCTCTAGTTTCCTCTGACTTCCGAGGACATGATTGTTCTTCAATCGTCGATGCTAGTTTAACTATGGTAATGGGTGGAGATTTACTTAAAGTGGTAGCTTGGTATGATAATGAGTGGGGTTATTCTCAACGAGTTGTCGATCTCGCTGAAGTTGTAGCTGACAAGTGGCAATAATTTAAGTAAATAAGATTGGTGTGCAAGTAAAGATTTTATTTGCACATCAATAAAACTTATTTTGATAAGGCTCTACTTATTCTATGCTTTGTTCAACTCTATTTAAATTCCAAGGGGCAATATTAGGAAGTTTAATTCCTAATATTGGTCAAGAACAAGTCTGGCAAAATTTAGCTCTGAGTCAAGCCAATAGTTTAATTACCTCAGGCGCTATTAATTCAGAATTAATGACCACCAATAAGTTAGCTATTAGTCAACAGGCTTTAGCCAATCTACCTCTTATTCTTTTTTTTCACGATCAACCTCAATTTTTAACTCAAAAGCTTACTGCCCTAGTAGGGGAGCAAAATGTTGATTCAAGCTTGTTGCTTTGGGTTAGGGCGATGACTCTAGCTTTGCGCGATCGCCTATCTCCTCAGCATATACTCTCACAACTGCAACAATCTTCCCCTGATCCCTTTGTGCAAGCACAGTTAGAACAGCTACAGTTTTTTTCCAAGAGCAATTATTCAATTAACTTAGTAGCTAAACAACTATATAACCAAGAAAAAAATCTAGAAAAAATAGCAACAAACATGGCCATATACTGCTTCAGTGCCACACCCTATGATTATCTAACAGCAGTGAATAGAGCCAAAACAATTCCCCTAGCAGCAGCTTTAACAGGAGCATTAGTAGGGGCTTACCAGGGTTATGGGAGTATTCCTCTGCATCAGCGCCTTCATATTAACCGAGATACAAAACTGATGCAGATAAAAACAATGACCACCAAACTATACTCAGCTTGGTGTGGAGTAATTCAACCTCCTAGCTCGAATATAAGCTTAAATATAAAAGGATATCAACAAGTTGTAGCTTCTCCCCAAGTTTTACAACCACGTCCTCACCTAAAAATTATTTCTCAAAAACACTTAGATTAACTAAATTATGACTACTCAACTAGAATCTTCTACAAATTTATTTAGTCCTCTAAATATGGGCAAAATAACTCTCAAAAATCGGGTAGTAATGGCGCCATTAACTCGCGCCCGTGCGGGAGTTGAAAGAATTCCTAATGAAATGATGGCCCAATACTATCAACAGAGGGCTTCGGCTGGTTTAATTATTAGTGAAGCCACTGTAGTTTCGACTCAAGGAATTGGTTGGGAACAATCACCAGGGATTTATAATGAAGAACAGACAGAAGCTTGGAAACTTCCCTCAAATTCACGGTTATTCCGGCGTTCTAACTCATCAATCACATAACTAATATCTTGAGGACGATCAACAAATTCATTCAACAAAAACAACTCACGGGAAAACCCAGTCAATAAGGCTTGTTTTTGTTGTGCATCACTGCCAATATGCTGAACTAAGACCGCTACATAGCCATAAGAAGCTAATTGTTGCGCCCAGTGATCAAAATCTTCAGGTTGTGACCCTAAACCATGAGAAATCAGTACAACAGGGGTTTTTCCCTTGCGCCATCTTTGGGGTTGATAAACAATAACATTGAACGTGCGATCGCGCCTAGAATCGCTCAACAACCAAGTGTTGGGTTGAGAAATACCATAATTTCCTGGTTGAGTTAAGTTAGGCAAAGTAGAAAAGTCAATCGGATTATTTTGAGCATCTTCTGCGGTTAATCGCTCCATTTCTGCGAGTAACACCCTTGTTCCCCTATCTAAAGCTTCAATTAACCTAGCGGCGTTTTGTACTTCTTCTACGTCTATTTGCATATTGGTGGGTAATTGACGGAGAAAGTTGATCAGGGTCAACCCCTCCTCTTTATCTAATGCTGCGGTGATTAAGGCCCCTCTAATGGCATATTTCCCATTTCGTCCCCCCTGTATTTGCAATAAATAACCAATGCGAGTTAACAAGGCTTCTCCTGTGGGACTATTAAAGAAACGGGAGATATGAAGGGGATTTTCTAGGTTAACTGGTTTCTTTAAAGCATCTCGAAAGGCTTGTTGTTGTTCTAGGTTAGCATTTGCCGAGCGGAAATAAAAGCCTAAATCTTGATTGACTTCTCCTGTTTCGGCAAATTTTTCTAAAGACTCTATTCTTAAGGATAAATTGAGGGGACCAACGATAAAGAATAAGCGTTCAGCCGCTTTTAGGGGCAGGGATGTAACCAGGGATAACACTACTCCTAAGCTAAGAGAAGTTGTGAAATGGAATATCTTTTTACTCATAAGTAGGTGGGCTTAATTAAAAGTTAAAATGAGGTAAGAGAACAGCGGTGGGACTAGGTGCGAGGTTGACTCGCCTCTGGGAACGCTCACCCAGTAGATGACAGGGATGAGCGAAGTTGACTCACTCATGGTGAGATGTCCGTTCTACATTCTACATTCTACATTCTACATTTCACTACATCAGTAACTTTTCGTAGAGATGCTTTGATCTCAGTAAACGCTATCTTTCTAAATTACGTTTCATTTCTTCTAATTCGGCTTCAGTTTCCCACTCCCGAAATTTTATGTCTAGAGGATCATAATTTTTACTAATATTATTATCGTAATTTTTTGTATAATCCCATTTACTGGTAGCATTCCAGGTGTTATTTGTTGAAGTAGTTTTAGCAACTTCTTGAGTTTGAATCTTCTGTTTAACTTGAGCTTGTTTTTCTTGAATATCTTTCAGTAACTTTTTGCCTTGGGTAATTTGTTTTTTGATTCCTTCCATTTTTCCCCAAAGTAAATTCCCCTGGTATAGCAAGCTATTTTCTCTTTCTTGGGCTTTTTGGGCTAACTCCATTTCTCCCCGGGATTGGGCTTTTTTTACCCGGGAGTGCCACAATTGAATATCCTGAGCAACACTGAGAATATTTTGCTGTATGTTTTCTTGTTCCTTTTGTTGTTGAATAATTAACTTAAGTAAGTCTTTCTCTTGTTCTTTAAGTTGTTCTAGTAATGCTTTTGCTTCTAGAAGGGGATTTCCTTTGAGAAAATTATCTAGTTGGTCTTCGAGAAAGCGGTTAACCTTTTCAAATAAACTCATGTTTAAAATGCTTGTCCTACAGAAATAGTTTTTATTTGTTGCTGTTTTTGCACTAAAGCTTTTTCACTGACTATGTCAATGAGGGTCCACCCCGTATTACCTATGGTTTCACCAGGTTTTACTCTTTCAGTTACTCCATCATCGAGGGCAAAAAGAGCGATCGCGCTATCTTCTATTGTTAACCATCCTATCAGAATACAGTTAGTTTCTTTGGCTGTAGCGGCTATTGGTCCTGTTTCTACGTTAGGAGTGATATTTGGGGGTGGAGTCATTGCTGGTGGTGGTGGGGGAATTTCTGGTGGGGGTGGGGTAGGTTGAGCAATAATAGTCGGTGGTTGATAGAGTGGTAAGTATACTCTTTGTAACTCAGGTCTTCGCTTTTGTGGTTTTTGGGCAAAGTCTTCTGGTGTGGTTTGGGGGGTATTTTTGTCTCTATTTTTCTCTTGGTAATTAACTTGGCGGTCTATATTTTCCAGAGAATTTTGTAAGTAAGCTACAAATTCTTGATCTGCTAACTTGGTTTCTTTCGCTGATACAGAGATTAATTGTAAATTTAACCACGGTAGTTTGTTTTGACTTCCTAACCATCCGAGTACACCTATTAAATAGGTACAACTACAGATAAATAGAATTTTATCTAATTTAAGCATAATAGTTTTAATAATATAAAGTTTGAATAATTACAGTTTAACATTACTTGCTTGGTCAAAATTTGCCCTGGAAACTGCCGCAGTCAAAAAAGCTATCTTTTGTAAGCAACTCTGAAACCCTTGTATAGCAGGGAGCACCGGAGCACGGGAGCACCGGAGCACGGGAGCACCGGAGCACCGGAGCAGGGAGAAACTTTTTAAGTAAAATTACTTAATTCCCTAAATAATGTATTTTTTTATACATTATTTTCTTAAACAAAATCTGAAAAAGCACTCATTCACAAGTTGGTGTTTTTATCAAGTTTTATGTTAAGAAAGATGTTTATAAAGGATAGGTTAAAAAAGGAATCTACACTTCTTAGATTGAGATTAAGTAGCGATCGCCTACGGAGTTATCTTTAACAAATCACTATAGTTTATGTTATGTTAATTTTTGTGAATATATAATTAATTAAGCCAAGCAGGAGTAACACAAAACAATGTTAGCAGAAGTACCAGAAACTATACAAGGGATTCCAGAAAGTGTAAAAACTTGGTCACAATTTGGCCATCCAATTTTGATGTGGATTTTATTAGGAATTGCTGTTTATTCACTCTATACAGGAATACAGATTAGAAGGATTCGTAATGTTGATGCAGAAACTAGAAAAGAATTAGTAAGCAAAGGTTTTCAAGTTAAGCACCACCAACTAGGGTCAGTATTATTAGCCTTTATGGTATTAGGTACGATTGGGGGTATGGCAGTTACCTTTATAAACAATGGTAAACTGTTTTTTGGTCCCCACCTCTTAGTAGGATTAGGTATGACAGGTTTAATTGCTGTTTCTGCCTCTTTAGTACCATATATGCAAAAAGGGAATGGTTTTGCTCGCTATACTCATATTGCTCTCAATGTATCTCTATTAGGTTTATTTGGTTGGCAAGCAGTTAGTGGAATGCAAATCGTCCAAAAGATTCTGTCTAATTTATAGTTAACTAAAAAAATGGGAGTTATTTTACTCCCATTTGTGTTGATTAAATTTCTACTAAGTTTTTAACTAAGCTTTCAAATAATAATTTACCGTCAGTATTACCTAAAATATTACCTAAAAAAGGATCGGCTGCCCTTTCAGGATGAGGCATCATGCCTAAAACATTTTTGCGAGAATTGGTAATACCAGCAATATTAGATATGGAACCATTGGGGTTAGCATCAGGAGTAATATCACCCCTTGAGTTAGAATAGCGAAAAACAATTTGTTGATTGTCTTCTAACATGTTGAGAGTATCCTGATCAGCATAATAACGTCCTTCCCCATGGGCAATAGGTAAAGTAATTACTTGTTGATGGGTATATTTTGTGGTCCAAGGTAACTGGTTATTTTCTACACGCAAAGAAACGCGATCGCAGATAAAATGTAAATTAAGATTGCGAACTAAAGCGCCGGGTAACAGACCAACTTCGGTAAGAATTTGAAAACCATTACAAATACCCAGAACTAATTTACCTTGGTTAGCATGGTCAATAACACTGCCCATAATGGGAGAAAAGCGTGCGATCGCCCCACAGCGTAGATAATCTCCATAACTAAAACCACCGGGAATAATAATTACATCTAAATCATCTATATTAGTCTCTTGATGCCAAACTAGTCGAGTAGGGTATGATAAAATACCTTGAGTAACTGTAACTACGTCGCTATCGCAATTAGATCCAGGAAAAACAATAACGCCAAATTTCATAAAATTAGACAAGTACCAACCAAACAAATGATAACATGAATGAAGAAGACTTAAGCTTAATAGATAATCTTGAAAACTTAGATAGTCCTCTAGATTCTCTAGAAGCGATTGAAGAAGAGACAGCACCACCTCCTCCTAATCCCGAAGAGATGCTAAGGTTGTTGCAAAGTAATCATTCTAGCCAAAGAATTACTGCTGCTAGAGCATTTTGTGAAATCAAAGATGATCGAGCTATACCCTATCTTATCAATTTACTTCTTGATCCTTGTCCTTTAACTAGAGTCAGTGCTGCTTATGCTTTAGGAAGAAATACAACTCCTCAAGCAGTTGAACCCTTAATTAAGCTTTTACAAGAAGATTGGAATGGGTATGTGCGTAAGGGAGTAGTTTGGGCACTAGGAAATAATCACAACACTTTAGCTTTACAACCATTAATTAAAGCTTTAAGAACTGATATTGCGGCGGTAAGACTTTGGGCTGCTAGTAGTTTAGTGCAAATTGCTCAACTAAGCTATGAAAACTTAGTAGTAAGTGTACCCCCTTTGATTGAAGGCTTAAGAAGAGACCCTGTCGCTGCTGTGCGCAGTAATTGTGCCTGGGCTGTGGGACAAGTTTGTCGCGATTTACCCGCCAATGTTGTTTATGCTACAGCAATTGATGCTTTAATAGAATCTTTAGCGGAAGATGAAGACTTAGGAGTCAAAGAAGATGCTAAGTTAGCATTATTAAAAGTAGGCGATCCCCGAGGGTTAAAAATGATTGAAGAGTTAGAAGCCGAAGGCTGGATTTAAATCAAAAATGACAAGAATATTAATGGTATTGGGAGCAATCTTAGCAGGCTTAGCAGTAGCGGCAGGGGCTTTTGCCTCCCATGCTTTGCAGAAGCAACTGAGTGAAAGAGCTTTAGAAATTTTTGAAACAGGTACCAAGTATCAGATGTATCATGCCTTGGCAATTTTATTTGTAGCTTTAGCCTTATCTAGTTTAGAAACTGATTCTAATCTTCTGAAAGTAGCAGGATACGCTTTTATTGTTGGTATTGTCTTATTTTCTGGGAGTTTATACGCTTTGAGTTTAAGCGGAATTAGATTAATAGGTTTAATCACACCTATAGGGGGTATAGCTTTTTTAATCGGTTGGGGTTGTCTTGCCTTTGCAGTTTTGCAGTTAAAAAATATATAAAAATTTACATAAATTTTAATTTAAACAAAAAGGCAATATAAAGCAATTGTGGAAAAGCTTTCGAGGCGATAAAGTCAAATTGACTACTGTGCTAATTTAAAAAGTAAGGGAGGCTAGTGTATACGCAATTATCACACTTATTTAGTCTTATGTTTAGCGCAACAAAAAAAGAAAATCACAACTTTCCCGCAACTGAATCAGATACTCAATCAGCTTGGCAAGAATTCACAACTGGTAAATGGACAAAAGAAGTTAATGTCAGAGATTTTATTCAAAAAAATTATACTCCATATACTGGGGATGAATCTTTTTTAACTCCTGCAACTAAAGCAACAGAAACTCTTTGGGATGAAGTAAAAGAGTTGATGCGTCAAGAAAGAGAAAAAGGAATTTTAGACGTAGAAACCAAAATACCTTCAAGTATCACAGCTTATGGTCCAGGTTATATATCCCAAGATTTAGAAAAAATTGTCGGCTTGCAAACAGATAAACCTCTAAAACGGGGAATTATGCCCTATGGAGGTATTCGGGTAGTTTATAAATCTTTACAAGCTTATGGTTATGAATTAGAAGCAGAAACTAAAGAGATTTTTACTAAATATCGTAAAACTCATAACGATGGTGTTTTTGATGCTTATACCACCGAAATGCGCAAAGCGCGACACTCAGGTATCATAACTGGATTGCCAGATTCCTATGGTCGTGGTCGCATTATTGGTGACTATCGCCGAGTGGCTTTGTATGGAGTAGATTTTCTCATCGAAGACAAAAAGGCACAATTGTTGTCTTTAGAATATGATTTCATGGATGAATCGGTAATTCGTCTCCGAGAAGAAATTTCTGAACAAATTAGAGCCCTCGCTGAGTTGAAACTATTGGGTGAGAGTTATGGCTTTGATATTAGTAAACCCGCCGCTAATGCTCAAGAAGCTGTACAGTGGACATATTTGGGTTACCTAGCTGCTGTAAAAGAACAAAATGGTGCAGCCATGTCTCTAGGACGGATTTCTAATTTCTTGGATATCTACATTACTAGAGATTTAGAACGAGGTGTGATGACAGAAACTGAAGCCCAGGAATTAATTGACCATTTGGTGATGAAACTACGGATGGTGCGCTTCTTACGAGCACCTGAATATAATCAACTGTTCGCCGCCGATCCTGTCTGGATTACAGAAGTAATTGGAGGTATGGGAGTAGATGGACGCCCTCTAGTAACTAAAAATAGCTTCCGCTTCTTACACACTCTCTATAATTTAGGACCAGCTCCTGAACCTAATTTAACTATACTCTGGTCAGAACAACTACCAGTAGGTTTTAAAAACTATTGTGCTAAGGTGTCAATCGATACAAGCTCAATTCAATACGAAAATGATGACCTCATGCGTCCAGAATTGGGAGATGATTATGCGATCGCCTGTTGTGTCTCAGCTATGAAAATAGGTAAACAGATGCAATTTTTCGGCGCCCGCGTGAATATGGCTAAGGCTTTACTATATGCCATCAATGGTGGTAAAGATGAAAAATCAGGAGAACAAATCGCTCCTCCCTATGCCCCAGTTACCGGAGAATATCTCGACTATGATGAAGTAACTGCTAAATTTGACCTGTTGATGGATTGGTTAGCTAAACTATACGTAAATAGCCTAAATGTCATACACTATATGCACGATAAATACTGTTATGAACGCATAGAAATGGCTCTACATGACAGAGATGTATACAGAACTATGGCCTGTGGTATGGCGGGACTATCGGTAGTGGGAGACGCTTTAGCGGCAATTAAATATAGTAAAGTAAAAGTAATCCGTGATGAAAATGGCCTAGCGGTAGATTATCAAGTAGAAGGAGATTATCCTAAATTCGGGAACAATGATGATCGCGTTGATGAAATAACCACGGCAGTTTTAACCGGATTTATGAACAAAATCCGCAAAAATAAAACCTATCGCGATGCTGTACCCACTCAATCAATATTAACTATAACTTCTAATGTGGTGTATGGGAAGAAAACAGGTAACACTCCAGATGGACGTAAAGCCGGAGAACCCTTCGCACCCGGGGCAAATCCAATGCACGAAAGGGATACAAAAGGGGCGATCGCTTCTATGTCTTCTATAGCTAAGTTACCCTACGAACATTCTCAAGATGGTATCTCCTATACTTTCTCTATTGTTCCTCAAGCCTTGGGTAAAGCCGATGAAGACAAAGTTAATAACCTCGTAGGAATTTTAGATGCCTATTTCCATGAAACAGGACATCATATTAACATCAATGTACTCAACCGTGAAACCTTGATTGATGCCATGAATCGTCCTGAAGAATATCCCCAATTAACAATTCGGTATCTGGTTATGCCGTTAACTTCATCAAACTCAATCGTGAACAACAACTAGATGTAATTAATCGAACCTTCCACGAACGCATCTAAGTTCAGATCTTGTATCTGATGTAAAAAATAAGTAAATAAAAATAGTTACCTACACACTTTTTTCTCAGTGTGTAGGTAAACTGCAAATAGAGTTATAAATAATAGTTTTTTATGGTATCCCAAAAATCTACACTCAAAGAAAATTCAATAAGAGGAAGGATTCACTCTGTAGAAACTTGTAGCACAGTAGACGGCCCAGGCATTCGCTATGTAATTTTTACCCAAGGATGTCCCTTAAGATGTCTATACTGCCATAATCCTGACTGTAAAACTCCAGAAGGGGGCTAAATACAGTTGAAAAATATTTACTCATTACTGCTAAAACTTGCTCATTTGATTAGCTAAATAGTCATAATGGGGAATTTTTAGTCGGTTGACAATTAGGGACAAAGGGATAATTGAGACATAATTACTGTGTTTTCCCCTTGATGATAAGTCGTTTAGTGCGCTATTAGAGAAAATCTCGACCAACTATTGTTTAGCAATGATATAATAGTGAAAGATTACCGCAGACCATCAAGACTGCTTTATCTGTGAAGGATAGGGCACATCTATGGCGCGTGTATTATCAACTAAATAAACTATTTAAAGCTGAACTTGGATACATAAATAGGAATACCTTTTATCGTATGGAAGTGTACCCTAACTGGGCATGTAAGGTCTACG
>NZ_JALKVM010000154.1:0-18249 GCF_057440575.1 Johannesbaptistia floridana | reverse complement strand
AGCAAGGTATTGAGCAAGGTTTACAAAGAGGGATTGAGCAAGGAATAGAGCAAGGTTTAGAGCAAGGCTTAGAGCTAGGAGAGAAAAGCCTAGTATTGCGTTTACTCAAACGCCGTTTTGGCAACGCCATCAATCTTAATATGGAAGCACAAATCAATAGTCTCTCTCTCCCCCAAGTAGAAGCCTTAGGGGATGCTTTATTAGATTTTTCTGTGATTGATGATTTAAATCAGTGGTTAGAAGATAATCCCACCGAATGAGATTTCAATCTTCAATGATGATATCCATTGCTCCTATTCAATATATACTTACACAGAGTACAAGGTATGGTAGACAGCGATCGCCGAATTTAAAGAATTAATTTCTACTTTTTTCCTAGAATTCCTGGTTCTAAAGAATTGGCAATCAATTATCTATGGGAGTGCTGTGGCAAAGAAACAGGATCAAAAATTCCCCAATTCCCCCTAAATTTGCATTGCCATCTCGATCTCATCTCGGAAATTAAGCTAGATAAGCTGTATACTGGAAAAGAGCTGATTAATATTTTGAGGTCTCTGACTATTCCGAGACTTCTCAAAGGGGCGTTCTTCATTGATCCAGATACTGGTGATCGGATCTGGGTACAAGTTTCTCTTAAAAGAGAAAAGAAAGATTCTCCTTCTGTCGAATAATGCTCACAATAAAATGCTTCAGGGCTATTTCATTCTAAAAATGTTCTTGAGTAAGTCTAGCCCAAACTGGCATTTTTCTTTGATTCAATAGTTATTAGGGACTGACATGATGAAAAGTTCAATTACTTTTTTGAAAGACTTTTACCACAACCAAACGATTTGAAAAGCGTAGGTTTTTATGATGCTGATTATGAATCGGCAGGGCAGGGCTTTCTATGCGGATGCGAAAAGCAACCTTCATCAGATTTACCCACACCATCATAGTCAACAATAGAGCGAAGTACTGCTAACGTCTTTTTGTTTTTATATTGCTTGTATTAAAGAAATTTTATGACTTTTCGTTCACCACTTGATTCACAAGAGTTAAATAATTCTCAAGACTTAAAATTGATTCTTGAGCCTCAATACTGGGCTAAGGTCGATTCCGTTGCTCCATTGTCTGCTAGAACGAGTTTCGAGCAGCTTGATTCTTGCTTTTTGGGAGTAAGTCTTGAGAATGATCGTTTTACACCAGCCAAGTTCAAAGCAATGCTTGAGTGGGTTTCACGGAGATTTTCACATTGTATAGTGTTGGTTGGAGATAGTATTCACCGTATTAATTTAGAGATAACGGGGCTACATGAGAAAGTCGCACTGGCTAAAGCTTTGGAAATTGGTAATTTTTTTGTTCAAGATAATGAACACATTCTCAATTTATTTGAACAGCAAACTGAGTTCACTTTCGAGACTTGTAGCCGAATTCAGACCTTGAAGGATTATGCATATTTTCACCAGTGCCTCCAAGCTTTTTTTGAAAGCAACGCTAAATTTCGGTCATCGGTTGAAGCATTCGGGCGTAAATACCATACCAGACGATCAGGCAACCTGAGTGATGTTTTGCTGGAGCAACGTATTCGTCGATCTTGTGACTACTTTTTAGAAGAATTTGCAATTTTTGCCTGTCTTCAAAGGCATGGGTATTCGGTCATGGTGTATCCAGGAACATTTAGCACATTAACTGAGATTGTCAATGGTGAATATCCAAACCTTCCTGAAGAAATTAAGCAACTAGTAATAGTATCCCTTCATTTTAAGAGGCGCTGACCATGCATCCAACTGCTTCTAATTCAACTTCTAAAATACGTCCGGGTAAAATCTATCAAGATGTTTATGAAAAGCGCGTAGATAACGAACGTGCTAAAGTGCAGGGAGTTATCGAAACAGCAACAATAAAGAATGGCGTACTCGTCTTTATAGATTCAGATGCACGGAAGCGCGCATTCACTGACGGTATATTTTTTCTTGAGATTCCTGATTGTCTTGATGTATCTATTGGTGATGCTTTTTCCAGCCAATTTTATATGGGAACTTCTGCACCACCCTACGGTCGCTTTCGTGATTTAGGTGCGGAGTCCTTTGGTGATCCGCTCCTCGGTTTTCATCAGCGCATCAATCAGATCGAACAATTCCTGCTTGAGCGACGGTTTTGGGCAGATGTCTATCCTCGGGAGATATCAAATCTTGGCAATGCTCTGACATCTCTTTCAGAAATAGTACTTTGCTCGGTTTTAACTTATATTGGACTGCCAAAAGATTTTTGGGAGCGTGCAACTGGAAGTTGTATTCGTGGAAAAGGCTCGTACCACCTGACATTCAATCATTATCGTCCAATTTACAAAGGCATTGGACTTAGCTCTCATAAAGATGATGGCTTTATGACTATTCTTCGGACGAGCACTCCTGGGCTTGAAATAAATCGCAAGGAGTGTTGGGAAATGGTACCTGTAAAACCGTCCCACTTTGTCATTAATTTTGGGGTTTTGTTGCAAAAAACAATGAAGTATAGAAAATTTCTATGTATCTCGTAAGTTTTAAGCAGCAACCTCAAAAAGCATTTCAATAAATTCTTTTTGAGCTACACTATCTTTAAATCAGTGGTTAGAAGATAATCCTACCCCATGAGATTTAAATCTTCAATGATGATCTTCATTGCTTCCATTCAAGGTATAGTTAAACAGAGTACAAGGTATGGTAGACAGCGATCGCCTTTTTAAAGAATTAATTTCTACTTTGCTCCTATTCAATGTATACTTACACAGAGTACAACGTATGGTAGACAGCGATCGCCGAATTTCCAGAATTAATTTCCACTTTTAAAGAAGAGAAAATAAGCTTAAATCTAAACCCAGTCAAAGTTTGAGAGTTATTCAGCAAGCCCTATATAGCCTTTTCTAAGAAGCGTGAGGTACATTTTCCTCATATCTTCCACCAGAACTTATGTACTAATTTTTAAGGAAAAATGTTCTTTATGGTTAATTCTCTATAATCTTTGTCTCCTAGGCTTATTAGACTCAAAAACGTTATCTTTCTTTACATATACTCTCTTGACATTATAAAAAATTCCTAAATAATTATCAGATTTTTGGAATAATGATGTATTATAAATTTATCAAAGTAAATTAAGATACCAAAATCTTCCTGTTGTCCCTATTAATAGGGAAAATAAGAAAAATAATAATTAATTTTTCAGTCTTGTGAGGTAAACTTAATACCTGTTGTCTCCTTCTGCCTCTTACCTCAGATTATGGGAATTGCTATGTAGCGTTTCCAAATAAATCTAAACATAGAATTACGGTTTTTCTTATTCTTAAAAATCTTTATATTTACTTTTTCCTCTTCTCTGTTTTTTGTGCCTCACAAGATCCGGTTATAACTTAAATGAAAACACTATATATTGAAATATTATGAATAATCAATCATCTAAACTCATTAAATTCAAAGAATTAGCCACAACTATTTCTCAAAAAACTAATTCAATTCCTCGTGAAAGATTAGCTCAAGAAGTCTGGGGAAAATCAGAATTATTTGATTGTCTCGAACAAATCCAAACAATCGCCTCTAAATTAGCAGCAAAAGCAACCTCCCCCGTTGCAATTGGTATAGTGGGAGAATTTTCCTCAGGAAAAACTTTACTCCAGGGAAGTTTAGTTGGCTATGCTAATGCTTTACCTGTAAGCGAACAAGCTACCACAGGTAATGTTACATCTATTTACATAGAACCACAAAAACAACTCAAGACAACTGAATTTAGTAAATTCAAAGTTACCTATTTAGACAAAAAAGAAGTGGGTTTGTGCTACAGGTACATGCTGCAAGAAACACAAAAAAAAGCAAAAGCAGCAGGATTAGAATTGAAAAATATCAGTGATTTTAATAATGTTATTAACTCCCTCAAATTCTTATGGAATAGCACCCAAGACCCAGATTTACGATTCTCTATAAGAGAATTAGTAGAATTTTTACGTGTTACCCATGCCTATGGAAAAGCTTTGTTAAAAAAAAGTTATTTAATCAAGGCAGAAACGGCAAAAGAAGGCTTGAAATTGGCAGATTTTCCCCAAAATTTACAAAGTCAAGCCTTTGAAGACTTGCCAGAAACTCCCACAGTTTTACCTCAAGCCCCTCAAAGATTAACACCAGAGTTACTCAAAAGAAGTTTTCCGCTAATTAAGCGCATCGAGTTAAATGTAAAAGTATCTCAGCAGATTTGGGATTTATCACCTTTAGAAGGTGTAAGTAAATTTACTCTACTCGATTTTCCAGGTTTAGGCGCAGCTAATTCGGGGATGAGAGATACTTTTTTATCTCTTCAAGAATTAGAAACGGTACAAACTATTTTAGTTTTGCTCAATGGAAAACAGCCTGGTCGTGGTGATGCTAATAAATTATTTACTATGATGCAAGAGCACCACAAAGAAGATATTAGAGACCGCATCATAGTAGGTATAGGAAGATTTGATCAACTGCCTATTGATAGCGATAGTGGTGCTATAATTATCGAAAATCTAATTAACCAGCCAGAAAACTTAACAGAAGCATCACTATTAAATAGCCTTAAACCACTACAAACGGTTATGAGCAATGCGGAAGCTTTTACCTCAGAAACTAAACGTATATTATTTTTATCTCCACTACTAGGGTTGATTCATTTATCTCAACTCTCTAGTGTAATTAAAGTTGGGTCTGAAGATTTTTTAGCTAACCTTAATTATCAACAACAAGCTAAATCAGTTCAAGAAAAATGGAAAAAAATTAGCGATAAATTGTTAGCATCTAATCCTCGGAGTGACTTGGGTAAAAAATTGGCAGACCTTAGTAAAGATGGAGGGATTGATAGACTAAGAAAAGCAATTGTTAACCATGTTAGAGACCACGGAGTTAAACAATTAGAGAGAGACACAGAAGTTATTTACTTGGAGTTGCGTCAACAACAAGAGCGCTTAAAAAATATTCTCGAAGTTAATCAAGAACAAGGTCTTTATTATCAAAAACCAGAAAATTTAACTAAGCTAGAAGTAAGTATCAAAAATATTATTCAAAAGTTTAATAGTTTTGCTGGGGAATTAGATAAACAAAGCTTGCAAAATCGTCAAGGAGTTGACTTAAGTACCATAGTAAAAAAAGAGGTAAATTCTGAAGTAGCTAATTGGCAATATTGGAATTTACTATTTAGTAGGGTGAAAAATGGTAAAATAGCCAAAATTCAATCAAATAAATCTGGAGGTATCACTGATGTACTCTTAAAAAAATCTAAAAAACAAGAGACGGTTTATCCATCTAAAAGTGAAGATTTTTTTCAAATATTTACAGAAACTATTACTAAGCTAGAAGAATTTGTAAAAAAAACCGTAGAAGAATGTTTAAGTTATCTATTATCTCAACTGTCTAATGATTTGGCTGAAGAAAGAAATTATCTGACAACAATTATAGGTTCTCAAACAGGAGATGAAGCGGATATACTATCAAAAGCATCAGATCCTCAAAGACACTGGTTAGAATTAATTATTCAAGATGATGATGTGAATTTTCAAGCTGGAGTTATTCAGTCTGAAACCATCTTTCCTTTACCTCGCGCTGATGAAAATAATCAAAATGGTTATCTATTTCCTTGGCATCCTCAAGGAACAGATACTAATCAAAACAATCATCTCATACTACTTGCACAAATAAAAAATAATATAAATAATACTGCTTCTTTGCATTTAGTAGAATTAGCTAATCAACTTAATAAAAAAGTTTATGATATATTGCGAGAAACAATTAAAGCATTTGTTGAATTACTCCAAGAACTATATCAAAATGAAGAATCACTGAGAAAATTAATCACAACAGAAGAAGATAATCTAGATAATAGTTCATCAATACTAGTTCAGAAATTGGCAGAAATCGCAGAATTTTCTTTAACAGATTGATTGAAAGGCGAGCAAAAAGAAAAATGCCTCAGCATAGACTTCCTGATTTTTGGTTTGACCAAAACTCAAATAAACCCATAAATACTAATAAAAAAGAAAAAATGGTAAACTCTAATCAAACAATTCAATATCCGGGATTTTTAGCTATTGACTTAGGTACTTCTAACTCAACTGTTACTCTTCATGATCCAAAAAGAATAATTATGCCAAGGGGTTTACCTCAAGAGCAAAAACAAAAATTACGCAATAATTTAAAAGAATGGTTAACTTTAGAGACACCAAAAGAGTTAGGTAATATTAATAAGCAAGAATGGAGCGATTTTATTACAGAAATTACTAAAAATCTCGCGATCAATCCCCAGGAGTTAACTAATAGTATTAGTAGAGATGAATTTTTGCTAGAATTAATTCGTCAAATAGAAACCTGTTTAGTAACTAAAAGTAAAGAGTTTAGAAGGTCAATCAGTCAAAAAATATACGAAGTATATTCAGAAGTATTTCGGGTACCTTTAATGCGATCGCGCAACTTTTTTCCAGTAGAATTAGAATTAGAAGCTCAAGAAACTGAAATTATAAGTGAACTAAAAATAGAAACTTATGACAATCCTCTAGAAATTGTGATGGGAGAAAGGGCTAAACAAGATCGTCAAATAGAAATTGCCAGCGCACAAAATCCCGAAGACTGGAATAAAATTAAAGGGCGTTACCATCATTCACCTAAACGTTATTTTGGTCAAGATAAGGTTTTTTCCCTATTTATAGAAGAGCAAGATGAAAGTTGTTTTATTGATATTCCAGCCAATGAGCTGATTAAAGCTTCTTATAATGAGCTAATTAAATTAACGAAAATTTATCGTGAAAATAATTATAGCCAATTTGCTGAAGGATATTTTTACACAGCAGTGGTAACATATCCGACTGTAGCATCTCCTGTAGTAAGAGCTAAATTAGAAGAAATCATCGCTTCTTTAGAAATTGTTGATGTGCAAACAGCTTATGATGAGGCAGTTTCTGTAGCTATTTTTTTCCTGTGGCGTGAATTTGGTGGGAACCTAAATCTAGGAATTGAATCATTTAAAACCCGTTGTCATTACTATAGGAATAAATGGGCACAAAATGTGTTAGTAATTGATATCGGTGGTGGAACAACGGATATAGCTCTAATTAATCTGAGTTTAGAAGAAATAAATCCTTTTGACCAAGGAGAAGATCGCGGCTCAGGGGGAAGATATTATAAGCTTACACCAAAAGTTTTAGGAGCATCGGGACATTTACAATTAGGGGGAGAGTTAATGACCCTCTCTATTTTTCTTTGGTTAAAAGTGGCGATCGCAGATTGTCTGCTGACAGCAGTAGAAGCAGATAATCTCCAAAGCGAATCTTTAATTAATCTCGTCCCCTCTTTAGATGAAGTCTTTCTCAAAGATGGACATTTTGTATCAGGTAGTTTAATCAAACAAATAGATAAACTCAATCCTCAATTTGATAACAATTACAGTAAAGCCCTGGATGCTGCCGAAAAAGTTATTCCCACTCGCTGGGAATCTCATTCTGAGAGATTACAAACTTTTTATACTCTTTGGGAATATGCAGAAGAGGCAAAAATTAAACTCAGCAACAACAGTAGTGATGGCACTTTTGTTTTTACTCAAGAGCAAATTGAAATTCTTTTAGACCAAAACACAACTCTTCAATATGAACAGATACCACCTAATCATCTTACTGTCACCCTAACTCAAGCACAGTTTCAACAGCAAATTCAGCCGATAATCACAGAAGCGATTAATATTGCTAAAGGATTAGTGAAAAATCGCCTCAAAGAAGAACAAAAACATAACCCTCAAGGGGCAAAAATAGACTGGATGATTCTCTCAGGAAAAACTTGTAATTTAACTCAAGTGCAAGCAGAAATATACAAAACTTTCAGTCAATCGGAATATTTTACATGGAATCCAGAAAGAATAACTTTTGTACCTGAATATACCAAAATAGCAACTTCAGCGGGAGCTTGTTATGCTGAAATGCTGCGAAGATTAAGATTTGATCCTCAAGAATCAAAAGAGATCCTGCGTACTGGTGCTAATCAACTCTATATAGACGTTAAAAACTTATTTTATTTTCTTCCTTGTTCTTTTAAGCGAGATACTCTAACTCAAGATCCAATTTCACTGTTTGAAGCAGGGACAAAACTAGCTCAACTCTCTCCTGATGAACCATTACTCAAAGCTCGTAGTCAATGGCAAGGTATTCAATTAAGTACTCGTGTTTATCGTCAAGATTATCAAGAACAAAGTGAATTATTTAACTGGGGTAACTTCAATGGTCAAGAAATTGCTAGGTCAGTGAATATTACCAATGACGATCAATTTCTCAATCTCATCTCTACACAATTTGAAATTGATCAAAAACTGCAATTTCAATTATTTCTCTGCCGTGGCAAAAAACCTCATTACCAAATTAACACTAAACTACCTAGTATTAATGTAGCCTCAGCCGCAAAGCAAGTTTATTCTAGTTTTTCCCTAGGAAAATTGTGTTGGAGAGTCCCTCAAACAACAGGAGAAAATCATTCTCTAGAAATTGGCGATATTGCTATTAATGTACAAGAAGCCAATGCAGTCGCTTCTCCACAATCTTACACTATTATTTTTAAAGCTATAGATTCAGAAAATACTAACTCAGAAATTTTTCATTATCAACCTGAAAAAGAGACCAACTCAGGACGAGGAATTATTAGTAACCCTTTAACTAGTTTTCCTCTTTCGGGAAGACATACATTCTATATGTGTGTAGATAATAGTACTGAAGATGTTAGTTGGGAAAGAATAGGAGAGTTAAGTAAAATTGATGGTGTAGATGACTCCTTGTGTCAATATCGCGCCACCATCGATGACCAAGCTATTATCAGAATTCACGCCGGAGAAATTCCCTATTTAGTTTCTGATGATCCTCAATGTCTGAAAACACCAGGAACAGTATATATTACTAAATTAGAATTGCAAAAAAATGATCTAGATGAACATAGAGATCCCTTTTCAGGTAAACATTAACATATTAATTTAAATCATTATGGAAAAAATTAAGCAACTATTGCATTTAAAAAATTCAGATTTAGCCAAGTTACTGCACTGTAATTTATTGGGATTAAAAGCTAATTTAGAACAAGCTTTAAAAGAATATAGTGCCGATCCTGGTCTAAATATTTCTCAAGACATTATTACTGAACTAGATAAGCTTTTAGTCTCTCTTGAATCAGAAGTTATCGAATCCCCGCAACCAGAAGTTATAGAAAATTTTTCTCTGGACAATCTCTACCAAGAAATAACCTCTGACAAACAATTAGTATCTTATTTAGGAAAACCACCTGAATTAGACACCAGCAATGATGCTCAATTTTGGCAGGAGATGCAGCTACTATTTCTCCGTCTTCCTGAAAATATAGCCAAATTTTGGCAACAAAAAGCTCTAACTTTTGTAGAAAAAGTTGGAGGAAAACCACAGAAAATGGCCCCAAAAGCGCTACCATATCCTTCTAAAGAACTTATTTACTACGGCTTAGAATTAGAAAAAACTAATACCAAATCTAAAAGTTTAGTTTTTAGTCAAAAAGCCAAAATAGATGAGAGAATTAAGTTAACTCCAGGAGACGAAGAATTATACTTATTAGCTTGTGTCGTTTCTAGCTATATTACCTTGATTGAATTAGATTCAAACTTACATCATGCCTTTAAAGATGTGTTTCGATTTGGGTTAAGATCTTTACAAGATTCCACAGAACGAGAAAAATATATTCAGGCTTTGATTAAATGTTTCCACAACTGTCAAATAACCCGCAAAAGTGGCACCATCATTAAGTATCTTCATGCGAGAATCAAGTTAGATGAAGCAATTAATTCTCTAGTATTTTATCCTCCTACAGCCCCTGACTCCTGGTGGAGTAAACTAAAACAAGAATCGAGACGTACTCTCAATACTTTAGCAGAAACAGCTAGAAAGGAAAATAATCAAGTAGTAATTCGTCCTCTGATGGGAGTTTATGCCGATATTCGTAAATTTTCTAAAGATGATATTCAATTGGACCGCGGTGGTACTCCTGGAGAAGTCTTAACCTGTTTACGAGTTTATAGTAAAATTAACCAAGAAGAAGTAGAGGGTAGAGTTCTTTATCGTTCTTTTAGATAAAATCTTCGGTAATAAACCATGAGAACAAACAAAAAAGAGGCACAGGCGATCGCCCCAGGAAATAAAACTGTTGTGATAGAATAATGTTCCAAGGCCATAATAGCTATACCATTGCGTAAAATCACAATTATAAAAAACCGCAATTGTTCATCAAAAGGATGGACATAAGATTTTAAAAACGTTGGTACAAATCCTAACATATCAACAAAAGTTAAAATTATAACTGCCCAAAGAGGATTATTAGTTAAATACCACATAGGAAGTGACGAAAGTGCAACAAAGAAAAAGAGCCAGTCTACTCGGGTAATTAAATTACTAGCTCTTTTTCTGTAAGCTAGTCCTGCCACTGCAAATGTAATTATAGCTGATATTCCAGTGGGCCAAGCACCTATACCACCATCATCAGCTAACTGTGCAAAAAACACAATCACAGTGGTTATTCCCCAAATTACCCAGGAAAAAACGTGTGGTTTAGTTTTGCCTTTGATAATCGAGCTTATGTAGGGAAAGAAAGCATAAAGCGTTAAAATAATTGCGATAGTGCTGAGAGTTTCTTTAGTCATCAAGTTTCAAGTTGTTCAGGTTGTTTTCTACCTTGATGAGGTATTTCCCCCTCTCTTATCCATAAGAAAGGGGGATCTATTAATATTGAAATTCTTTAGGCAAAAGCTTTACTCATCGCTAGTTGCTGTTTGACTAGATTGACTTTGATACTCCTGTTGTGTTTGTGATTGTTGATTATTTTGACTATACTCTTCTTGTTGACCATTTTGACTAGATTGACTTTGCTGATATCCTTGGTCTTCTTGGGAATATTGTGCTTGTGACGGATTATTTTGCCCTTGATTTTGTGTATATTCTTCAGGTTTTTGAGCGTACTGCTGTTGATTGTTTTGTCTTTGGCTTTGTTGGGCTTGTTGTTGCTGATTATTTTGCCATTGACTCTGTTGGTCTTGCTGTTGATATTGTGGCTGTGAATTTTGATAGTTATTTTCAGCAGCATTAGCAGGCATTACTATCAAAGTTCCTAGGGCAAAAACCAAGGCGATTGAAGCTAATAATAGTTTACGAATCATTAGAAAATTCTCCTAAATACGAGGTTGACTGTAGCGCGTTCCTTCAGGTTTTTTAACCTTACTTCCGTCTCTCATTAGTTAAACTTTTAGTGATTAAAAATTGTCAATTAAAAAATAGAGATGAACGTTTATTTATTCGACATTTTTATCTTAGCACTTCAATAATCAAGAAACATTAATTAATCGATAGGGAAAACCTCACCTAATTGGAGAAAAATTATCTAAGCATTAACTACTAAAAACTATAACTTCTGTGATAAGGGAATTCCAGTTCCGCCTCTTTGGACTAAAATCAGTTCAGCAGTAATACTAACAGCAATTTCTTCTGGAGTTAAAGCACCAATATCTAAACCAATGGGGGCATAAATTGAATCTAGAGTAGATGGGGGAATTTTTAGTTCTTTGATAGCTCGGTGTAACATGGTTATTCTTTTTTTAGAACCAATCATGCCGAGATACTTATAAGCAATCTCTGTGGGATTTTCAAAAATGCTCTTCAAAGCTTCTAAATCATACTGATAACCTCTAGTTACCATAGCTATATATAACTGTGAATGATTAGCCAATTGAGTTATTACTGAGGAAATCGCAGTATTGAAAATCTGGGCAGCTTGGGGATAACGTTTTTGATTAGCCCATTCCGGGCGATCGTCTTGAATCATCACTTGAAAACCGACCAGGTGGGCTACTTTAGCCAATTGTTCTCCTACATGACCTGCACCAATAATCAGTAGAAGAGGAGGAGGTGTTAAGACTTCTAAAAAACCCGGTTCTGTAGTTGTTTTAGTTGTTGACTCCTTAAGCAGATAGGGAGAAGAGTTCGGAGAAAAGGGGGTAAAAAGATCAACATTTTGTCCTAATTGGAGAAAATTGAGAATCTCTTTGACTAGGGCTTTAGCCTTTTCTCCAGACCATTTTTCCAACCATACCTCCATAATTCCCCCACAAACTCCCTCTGTCTGTTTATGAGTTGCACCGGATAAGTCTATATTTACCTGTTGCTTTTCCCCTGTTGCTAAGACAACTTGAGCCTGTTTACAGACTTTCGCTTCTCCTGCGCCTCCACCAATAGTGTTTAATATTTCTCCATCGGCACAGATAACCATCTTAGCACTAACTTCTCGTGGTACTGAACCTTGGATACTAACGACTGTGGCTAGGACAGCATCTCCTTTATAGAGAGCGTCTAATAGTTGGGAAAAGACTTTAACAGAAGACATGTTTACCCACCAAAACGAAGTGTCATAAATACGAATCTTGCCACGAAAACAGCAGCTAAAATCCAAGTAGCTAGAGGAACATCTTGAGCTTTTCCTTGGAAAGATTTTACTAGAGGATAGGCAATAAAGCCAATTGATAAACCTTCAGCGATGGAAAAACTCAGAGGAATCATAAAGATAACTAAAAATGCCGGAATTGCTTCTCCTAAATCTCCCCAATCAACGCTTAAAACATTGGACATCATTAATACCCCCACAATCACTAAAGTAGGAGTAGTGGCGTAGGCAGGAATAGCTTTTAATAGAGGCACAAACAGAATTGATGAGGCAAACAGAATAGCCGCGACAACTGCTGTAAATCCAGTTCTACCACCCTCAGCCACACCAGCGGCTGACTCTACATAGGTAGTTACACTGGAGGTTCCCACAATCGCTCCCCCGGTTGTAGCCACAGCATCTGCCATTAATGCCTGATTTGCCCTGGGTAATTCGCCATTTTCGTCTATATATCCAGCCTTGATACCTACACCTGTGAGGGTACCAATTGTATCAAACATATCCACAAAAAGAAAAACAAATAACACGGCGAAGAAATTTAAGAAGTTACCACCATTGATTCCCGCGACGCCTATGACTGCTTGTCCAAATAAATCTTTAGGAAATGGTGGTAATTCAATGATTGCTAAAGGAGGTGCTGGGCTTACTTGTAAAATCCAGCCTAGAATAGCTGTAGCTAAGATACCCCATAGTAATCCCCCTTTTATATGACGAACTACGAAAGCGGAAGTTAGTATGATCCCAAATAGGGCAATCAAGGTATTGGGTTCGGTTAAACTACCAAAGGTTGTTGTCGTAACTTCATTGCCGATAATAATACCAGCACCGCCCGTTTCTGGATCCCCTCCTAGTCCTAAATAAGCAATAAATAAACCGATTCCAGCTCCGGTGGCACTTTTGAGACTCATGGGGATAGCTTTAATGATTTGGCGGCGAACATCGGTTAAGGTTAAAGCGATAAACACCAAACCTTCTACAAATACTGCCGCTAAAGCTAGACGCCAATCTATACCTAATCCTAAAACTACAGAATAGGCAAAAAAAGCATTTAGCCCCATTCCTGGTGCTAAACAAAAGGGATAATTAGCAAATATGGCCATTAAAAAAGTTCCTAAAGCAGCAGAAATCCCTGTGGCTACTACTAATTCAGCAAATAAGTCTCCTGCTTCGTTGAGAAAAATAGCGTCGGAGAGAATCATGGGATTGACAATTAACACATATCCCATAGTCATAAAGGTGGTAACACCTGCAAAAATTTCTGTACGAAAGTTAGTGTTATACTGACTAAATTTAAAATATTCCGCTATCTTCCCCTGCCAACCTGTATATCTTATATGGGTAGTCGGCAGCGGTTGTGATTCTGTTACTTCTATTTCATCATTTTTCCTATTCATGGAATTTTCAGCTCCTATTTCATTTGAGAATCCAACAGGCGCTTTCAATGGTATGATCTTTATTCACTTTTTTTTGTTATTTTCACCACATTTAGCTAATAGGGAAAATGCTAATATCATAGGTTAAATTTATTTTTAAAATTTGTCAAATCTATAGCTACTTGCATTTCTTGTTTTTTGTCCTTTGAGAATTTCAACTACCCCCATATCAAAGCACCAGTACTTATGTACTAAATTAACCTCAGAAAAAGTTCATTTCTCGTATTTCCTAAGATCGTAGCAAAGGTCAACCAATTTTTAAGCGCGATCGCATTAATTCTTTAACTCATTACTTCAAAACTTCAAGACTTCAAGACTTCAAGACTCAACCTCAACCAGTAACTTTTGATAAAGATGCAAGATCTGAGTTTGGCGAGATCTCTTCGAGATCGCCCTATCACTCTACCCAATGTAGCACATCACGAATGATTGACCATCGAGGCTTAGCCACAGATTCTACTTTTCCTTGTATCCAATAGTTGTAGAGAGAGGAAATAGTGCCATCTTGTTTTTTTAAATTTAACCAAACATTGATTACCTCTGTTAACTTATTCGCATCTTCAGGAAGAGGGTAACTCATCGGAATATTGATGATTGGCTGAGGTACAACTACTGTATAATTGGGATAGAGAATAGCCCAAGCTGCCGCTATCTCTGCTGGGAGAATCAAAGCATCAAATTTTGGTTCAACAGGTGTTAAAAAATCTTTAACATTAGCATCTATAACAGTAATATTTGCTTGAGGGAGTAATCCTTTTATCTTAGCGATATAGTAAGAAACTCTTTCGGGAATAGCTAAACTAAGTTGGGGGTTTTTGGTTAACTCTTGCCAAGTATTAAATTTATTTTTGAGATGGTCTTGCACCAAAAATCCTAAACTCATATTAATTACTGGGTCTGTAAATTTTACTAATTCAGCATTTTGCGGAGTAGTAGGAAAGGATGGAATACCTATGTGACAGTAATTATTCTTAAATTTTTGACTTAGTTTTTCTAAACTGTAACTAACATTGTCTAAGGGCACAAATTCTAATTGTACTCCCAATTCTTTGGCTAAAATATAAGACAATTCTACATCTAATCCCACTAAGTCTCCTTGTTGATTAAAATAAGATAGAGGATAAATATTTTGGCGATAACATACACGCATTTTCTGATTTAATTTAATTTGAGCTAAAGGATTAATTGGTTCTTCTGGTTGATTGAGATTGGGAATTGAATCAGAATTTTTATAAACTTTAGCCGTTTGTTTTGGTTTGACTCGTAAAAGTTCTAAATTACCTAAAAGTTCATCTTGGGTGTAATTATTGGGAAAAATATAGGTAAAAATAAAATTCACAGATCCTAAAGCTAAAAGCATCAAAAGTATTGAGATAATCCATATCCGAATTAATTTTCTTGGTCTAATTTTAATTAACCCCTCTAAAGCACAAGTGCCTAAAATCCCTAGACAAACTGTGTGCATAGCAGCTAGTAAAGTCCCAAATCGAGCGGTAAATACTTCAACTGTTATATATAATTGCAGCATATCCACGGGAATTTTAAATAGGTTTAATAAAAAATTAGTAGCCAAGGTGCCATCAGCAAATAAAACCGCCGCACCAGCAATCAGAAAAGTCGGATATTGCAAAATAGTTACAGAAGAGCCCACATACCAAGCCGCAAAAGGAATAAAGGCTAAAGATAACAGTTTTCCCAGATTCGGAAAGTTAAAAGAAGCCGGAATCAACACATCTATTGAAGCGCTTGTTAATTCATCTTGTCCTAATTTGCCTATTAACTTTTTACTATTGTCTACTAAAATAGGCAGAACTACTAGTAAATTAGCTGTAGCAAAAGCTGTGACTAAAGGTGCCCTCACCGCATTGACAATATCTATATACTTAAGGGAAGTGCAAGCTGAAACTAGAGCAGGTAAAACCCAAAAGGTTAAAATTAGAGAAATTAAACCATGGATTATTATATATACTTGTAACTTATTTAAATCTTCTAATCTCAAAGTTCCTGCGGCATTAGCGGCGATCGCGAAAACCCCAAAAGGAGCTAATTGAGCTACAAAACGAGTAATAATGACTAACCCATCTGTTAATTTAGCGAAGACTTCCATTACTGTCTTCTTATCTTCCATGGTTGTAAAAGCTAATCCTAAAGCTATACTAAAAGTCACTACGGAAGGAATAACCGTATTAGCCATAGCGCTAAAAGGATTAGAAGGTAGAAACAACTCCAAAAAATTTACTTGTAAAGGCGGTTGAATTAAACTGGTGCTAAAAAAAGAGGCAGAAATCCACTCAGGAAAGCCCAAAGGCACTAGAGATAAAGCGATAAAGACAATTGCCCATAACCCTAATAAGACAATTCCACCTCTAATAAACAAGGCTTTGGCATTAGCAAAATTTAAGGAACCTAAACCAGAAATAAGTGAGAAAATAATATAGGGGATAATCGGCATTTGAAACAATCGAATATAAGCCACACCCAGTAAAGAAAAAACTTCTGCTGACTCCCCTAAAAATAATCCTGTAAAAATACCTAAACTAAAACCTAGCAAAACTCTCAAAGCTAAATTTTTACGGAAACTATAAACTAACCACTTCATTTTTATCCTGATTTAGTATAATTAAAATATTACTCTTGATACACTTCATGATGGACTTATCAAAAAAATACTTACTAAAATAAATTTATATAACTTTTTTGAATAGTTTGATTTTAAATTAATTAATATTATAAAATAAATTTATTAAAATAGTTTAGATTATGGTAAATTTATCCAAGATAAGCTGGTTACTATTTCCTATTCTTGCCGCTACAATTTTTGCTGTATCCTTTCCTCCGTACAATTACAGTTTTTTAGCTTTTTTAGCTTTTGTGCCTCTATTAATATCAGTAATTATAGCTAAAAATGGTTTACAAGCTCGTGTTTCTGGTTTGATATTTGGTTTCACTTTATATAGTTTAACCTTAAATTGGTTGGGGGAAATTTTTAATAGTTTTGCTTTAAGTTTATGGATAGTGTTGTCTATATTTACAACATTATTTACCTGGTTAATATTTTTAGTAAACAAAAGATGGAATCAGGAGATAGCCCTAAGCATTGCGCCTTTTTTGTGGTTAGGAATAGAATACTTGAGATCTGAATGTTGGTGGCTTAAATTTGCCTGGATTACGCCGGGTTTTTCTCAATCTAGTAATTTACTTTTACTCCAGTCAGCTTCTTTTATAGGAGTTTATGGAATATCTCTAATCGTTTTGGGAGTAAATAGCGCTTTGGCGTATTTTATCTTATCCCCAAAAAGTGGGAGTAAAACCCTAATTACTACTGTAGTTTTGCTAATTGTCATTCATATTGGGGGGAGTTTGAAATTAGCAAATGTAGCCGAAGGTAATTTACCAGTGGGAGCAATTCAAACTGAATCTAGCAATCTTACTACAAATATTAAATTAACCAAACAAGTAGCACCAGAGTCTCAACTAATTGTCTTTCCAGAATATTCAGTTTTAGACTATGTAGACACAGACACAGAAACTTTTGCTCAACTATCTCAATTAGCCAAAGAAACCGAAAATTATTTAATAGTGGGAGCCAAAGAAAAAGTAAAGGGTAATACATCAAAATTTTATAATACAGCTTTACTTTTAGCGCCTACAGGGGAAAAAATTGGTAGTTATTACAAAATTAATACCGTACAATTTTTCGACGACGGAATTCCGGGAGATTCTTTTCCAGTATTTCCCACAAAGCTAGGGAAAATTGGTATAGCGATTTGCTATGATATGGATTTTTCCAGAGTTTTGCGGAATTTGGTAAGGAATGGGGCAGAAATTTTAGCAATACCCACCTATGATGCAATGTGGTGGACTGCTAAACAACATTATCAACACTCAGCCATGGCACCTCCTCGCGCTGTAGAAGTTAGAAGGTGGATAATTAGAGCAACAAGTTCTGGAGTTTCCCAAATTATCGACCCCTATGGTAGAATTCAGACAAGTTTAGGAGTAGGGGAAACTGGAGTTATTGCCGGGCAAGTTGAAGCTATATCTAGGTTAACTTTTTATACTCGTTTTGGTTACTTACTAGCGCCTATTAGTTTAATTTTAGTAATCTCTTATATAGTTTATGAGTTGATTAAAGCTTTTGTGAAGTAGCGATCTCGTGGGAGATTGTTGGGTTTCATTCTTCAACCCAACCTACAAGCTATGCGATCGCATTTACACAAAATTATCAACGTAGGTTGGGTTAAACGACAGTGCAACCCAACACATATCATTCCCAGATGGAGATTGTTGGGTTTCATTCTTCAACCCAACCTACAAGCTATGCGATCGCATTTAGGTTAAACGAGAGTGCAACCCAACATATATCATTCTCAGATAGA
>NZ_JALKVM010000153.1:0-18259 GCF_057440575.1 Johannesbaptistia floridana | reverse complement strand
TCCTTGTCTACCTTGTCTTACTTTTACTACAAGCTCTTGGTAAAAAACCTACCCTCTTAGGATAGATTTTAGTGAAAAATTATTTGATTTCATAAACTTCTCTTAATCTTCATAAATTAATATATTTGCAGATTAAATTGACAAATTTATTTAATCTAAAAAACTAGGAGAATATTCAATGACAGAAACAAATATTTTTCAATATGGAGTAGCTTCTGGCGATCCTGATCAAAGTAGTGTAATACTCTGGACTCATGTAACCCCTCAAGATGAGGCTCCCATTACCATTAATTGGCGAGTTGCTACTGATGAAAATTTTGATAATGTTGTTAGTCAAGGTACCTTAGATACAGATGGAACTAATCAAGATGCTAATGAGTATCTTTTCCCTCAAGGAGACAATACTTTCACAGTAAAAGTACTAGCTGATGGACTAGAGGCAGGAGAATCATATTATTATGACTTTTCTGTAGAAGAAGTTAACTCAGCTACAGGAGAAACAAAAACTGTACCCGCAGATAGTGAAGAATTAAAATTCGCCATTATTAATTGTTCTACACCAGACTGGGGCTATTATCATGCCTATGAATTAATGGCTAATTTAGAGGATATAGATGCAGTTATTAACCTAGGTGATTATATATATGAATATAATCCGGGAGGTTATGGTCGCCCTTCGGACCTAACTTTCCGAAAGGATCTTATCCTACCTGAAGAAGGAACAGGATCTAAAGGAAGTACTCTGACTCTAGATGAGTATCGTCAGCGTTATGCTAGTTATCGTACCAATTCTGTTATGCAAGACGCTCATGGAAAACATCCGTTTATTTCCGTTTGGGATGATCATGAGATACGTAATGGCAGCTGGAGAGAAGGTGCAGTTAATGGGAATGTACTTTTTGCACAAGAGCCTGGAGAATATGATCTAGAGCATAATACCGAGTTAGATGGACCTTGGTTAGAGCGTGTGGGAGCTGCTCGTCAAGCTTATTATGAATGGTTACCAGTGCGTAACGATGTCAGAATTGCTAACTCCCAGGCAACAGAAGGAGCGATAGAACCAGTAGAGGAATACTATCGTACGATAGAGTATGGAGATTTAGCAGAATTAATTCTTCTAGATACTCGCACCTACCGCGATCAACAAAGATGGGATGTGGATGATCCTGAACTATGGGATGTAACAGTAGATGAATCAGGAAATATAATTCCCAAAGAAACTCAACGGACAATGTTGGGGGCAGAGCAGTTAGAGTGGTTTAAAAATCAGTTAACAGAAAGTGATGCTAAATGGAAATTAATTGGTACTTCCGTTAACTTTACTGAGCAAAACTATGGTTGGATGGTAGAAAATCTTGGTCCAGAGATTACTCTACCAGGTAATATTCCCATCCAAGTGAATCTCTTGAGCACAATCCTAAAATTAGCTGGTTACGAGCTCAATGATGCTGACTCTTTTGGAGAATTATTAGATCGCTGGGATGGTTATCCTAGAGAAAGAACTGAAATTATTGACTATATCCAAGAAAATAACCTTGATAATGTAGTTTTTATCTCTGGAGACGCTCACGTTAGTTATGCCTTTGATGTAGTTGATAACCCTAATGGTATTAATACTTTCGCCACTAAATATCAAGGAGTAGAAACTCCTTACAATCCAGAAACTGGAGAAGGATCCGTGGGAGTGGAGTTTGGTTTTCAATCAGGTACATCTGGAAACTATAATGATTTAGGTGAATTAGGATTAGTAGCTTTATTAGATATACCAGAAGTACAAGAGGGATTAGCCGAACAAGGTATTTCTATAGATCAAGCAGAAGAAGCAATCAGAAATTTCACCAGAGACTTTATTGATGATGCTGCTGAATTTTGGAATTCTCCTGATGCTAAAGTGGCTAATAGTGGTTTAATCCCTAGAACCCAAAATTATAACCCCCACAGTCCCTTTATTGATTTAAGTAACCATGGTATTGGGGTAATTACCGTTAATGAAGAGGAAGTTCAAGGAGATTTTGTCTATTTCAATACTTTAGACCCCGTTACTTCTGATCGCTCTGCTTACGTAGCTCATAGTTACAAGGTTGCTGATGGTACTAACCATCTTGTAGAAGCAGAAGCTCCCGCAGTAGAATTAGCAGAGACCTTTACTTTACAAATTTTACACGCATCTGATCAACAATCAGGAATGAATGGCTTAGAAGACGCCATTGGTTTTTCTGCGGTAATGGAAGCTTTAGAGGGTAACTATGCTAATAGTATCAAACTAACCTCCGGGAATCTTTTTGCTGATACTCCTTTTTACAATGCTAGTGGTGATATCTATGATTCTGCATCCGAGGGATCTCCTGCCAATCAACTTGGTATTGCTGATATCTTGATTCAAAATGCCCTGGGTTGGAATGCTGCCGCTATCGGTAACCATGAATTTGACTCTGGTGCAGATAGTTTCTTTAATTTAATCGCTCCTAATGCCGATCTTGTCAATGGTGCTAATGGAGGTGTTGGTATTGACAATGGTGGTTATCCCGGAACTAGTTTTCCCTATTTAGCTACTAATCTAGACTACTCTGAAGCTCAATTACCTGAAGGGGTAAATGTAGTTACACCAGGAGAAGCACCTCAACCTAATAGTCTCACAAGCAGTGTAGTTCTTGATGTTAATGGGGAACAAGTTGGGGTATTAGGGGTAGTAACTCCTTACTTACCAGCGATCGCCGATATTGGGGAGATCAATATGACAACAGTCGATGATTTCACCCCATCTACTCCCATTGAAACCCAAGTAAACGCCCTCATTGAGAATCTTCAACCAGAGGTTGAATCTTTAGAAACCCAGGGTATTAATAAGATTATCCTGATGACTCAGTTACAGCAAGCAGATGTCGAACAAGCTTTAGCTCAAGCTTTAGTAGATGAGCAAATTCCCGTAGATATAGTTATTGGAGGCGGGTCTGAGCGAGTTATGGCTTCTGAAAACACCTCTTTAAGAGATGACGAAAGCCAAACTCCACCAGAATTATTACAACCCTATCCCCAGAAATTTACTGCTGAAGATCGTGATATTTACTATGTTAATACAGGAGGTAATTACCGCTATTTAGGCCAAGTGATTCCTACTTTTAACTCAGAAGGAATTATTACTAATATTGGTTCAGATAGTCAAACTTTTGCCACTGATATATCTGGTGTTAACTTTGTCTATGGGGAAGAAATTACTACCTTTGATCAGGTTAGAGCTAACGCTGACCCCGAAATTGTCGAGATTATTGATGGTGTCAATAGTTATCTTGATACTCTACCCGAATTTCCTTCCCTAGTGTTTGGTAGTGATGGACCTGATATCTTTGATACGGAAAATCCTCTTGATACTGAATTTATTGGGGATAATCAAATTCTCTTTACTGGCAGTGGCGCTGATAGAGTAGATGCTACTTTTGCCCCGGGTGGTGAATCTGCTCGTATTGATTTAGGTAGTGACAATGACTCTCTCTTTGGTGGTAGTAATCATCGAATCATTGCTGGCACTGGAGATGATGTGTTATTTTTAAGCTCCGGTGAAGGGAATAACCTGGTTACTGGTGGTTTAGGAAGCGATCAATTTTGGTTAGTTACTGACACGGGAGATTTACCTACAGAAACTAATACAATCACTGATTTTACTCTAGGAGAAGATAAGATCGGATTCGGTGCTACTAATCTTGATTTTGCTGATTTAACCTTGACTCAACAGGGCAATCATACTCTGATTAATGCTCTAGAAAAAGATTTAGCAATCTTATTAAATGTTCAAGAAAGTCAGTTAACTAGTGACAATTTCGTTTTCTTATAATTTATAGTGCGATGTAGCTTGAGTGAAAGTGTTGGATTTCTTAAACAACACTTTCACTCAAATAAAACTAATTTTTTCTCAGATTAATTTAGTACAAAAAAACTAATATAGAAAATAAGTATAAAATTTTACAAAAATAAGAAATACAGGAAGAAAATCATCGCTGTAACAAATGTAGCAAAAACTAAAGCTAAACCAAGTTTTCTACTAATTAAACCGACTACGATAATTGCTGATATTGCCAACAATATCAATCCCAAATAGACTAGATTGTGTACTCCTCCAGAAAATACTTGATTATCTTCTATATATTCTTCCGTTTTTGCATCCATACCATCTTCAGTAGTATCAAGTGAATCAACGGGCTCATCTGAAGCTGGTAATTCTGCTACTAAATGAATATTTCGATTATTATTTACTAATACATAGTCTGATTTAGACTCAAAAATACTGTTTATTCCTACACTAGATACTGCTAATACTGTAGAAATAGTGATGAGATTAAATTCCTTAGTTTTGATCATTTTTAATTATTGATTTATATAAGTAAAATTGTATGGAGTTATATTTTCAAACCCTGAGAATTCATAAACGCTTTGCCTTAACCATTAGTAGAGGAACTACTGCTCAGTCTAACAATATTTGGATACGTATTAAACAAGAAGAAATCGAAGGATGGGGAGAAGTGTCTGCCTTTTCCCTAGACAATCAACATCGATACGAAACGGAAAGCCAGTTAGAAGAATTGAGAGAAATTAAACCTATACTGGATAAATATCACCCAGGGGAAATACAGAAACTAGAAGAAACCTTACAGGAGTTAGGAGTATCTCCCCCAGTGAAAGCCGGAATTAATACAGCCTGCTGGGATTGGTTAGGAAAAACCGCAAAACTACCTCTCTGGAAATTATGGGGATTAGATTTAAACAAGATTCCTCCTACTTCTTTGACAATTGGAATTACATCTCCAGAATTAGCCCAAACCAGAGCTAAAAAATGGCAGGAAATTATCCCTAATCCTATTTTTAAACTAAAATTAGGCAGTGAAGAAGGTATAGAAGCAGATCAAGCCATGGTTATAGCAATTAGAGAATTATATCCCCAAACAGAATTAACCGTAGACGCTAATGGGGGTTGGAACTTAAAACAAGCAATAACTATGGCAGAATGGTTAGCAAACCAAGGGGTAAAATATATAGAACAACCAACTGCTAGAGGAGAAGAAGCAAAATTGACAGAACTATATTTGCGATCGCCTTTACCTATCTTTGTAGATGAAAGTTGTCTCAACAGTGATGACTTACCTTCTTTAACCAACTGTGCCCACGGAATTAATATTAAACTAATGAAAGCAGGGGGTTTAACTGAAGTTATCAAAATGATTCACATCGCCAAAGCCATGGGTTTTAAAATTATGTATGGTTGCTACTCTGATAGCAGTTTAGCCAATACTGCTATGTCTCATCTTGCTCCTCTAGCGGATTATTTAGATTTAGACAGTCATTTAAACCTTCTTGATGATCCTTTCTACGGATCTACTATTCATGAGGGTAAATTAATACCCCCTCACTTACCAGGATTAGGAGTAATTAAGAATGCCGAAAATCACCCCTAAACACCGCGTTGCAATTTTACTCCACGAAGGTATCAATGGCGAAATGGGAAAAACAGGTATCGCCTATCTACGCTACGGGGAAGGAGAAGTAGTCGCCGTAGTTGACTATCAATCTGCTAATCAATCTCTCAAGGCAGTAACTGGTATTAATTTAGATATACCCATAGTTGCTAATGTAGAAGCAGCATTAAAATATAATCCTGATGTTTTAATTATCGGTATTGCTCCTTCTAGAGGTAGATTACCTGAAACTTGGTGGCAAGAAATTAAACTGGCCATTGATGCTGGTGTATCCATTGCTAATGGATTACATACTCAAATGAGTAACAAAGTTGAGAGTTTACAACCCGGACAATGGATTTGGGATATTCGTCAAGAACCACAAAATTTACCAATAGGTAAAGGTTTAGCCCGTCATCTCACCTGTAAACGGATTCTCACCGTAGGCACCGATATGGGGGTAGGAAAAATGTCTACCACCATCGAATTAACTAGAGAAGCCCAAAAACACGGCATTAACAGTAAATTTATCGCCACAGGTCAAGGAGGCTTGATAATTGCCGGAGACGGAATACCTCTAGATGCAATAAGAGTAGATTTTGCTGCCGGAGCAGTAGAAGATGTGGTGCTAAAATTTGCCCCAGACCATCAATGGCTACTCGTTGAAGGACAGGGTTCTATACTACATCCCGGTTCAACGGCTACTTTACCCCTAATTAGAGGAACTCAACCTACTGATTTAATTTTAGTACATCGTGCTCATCAAACTCATATTCGCGATTTACCAGAATGTCTCATTCCCGATTTAAATCAAGTTATTAAACTATACGAAGATTTAGCATCAGTGGGAGGAGGCACAACAACAGTAAAAGTTAGAGGAATTGCCCTCAATACTTTTCACCTAGGGGAAACAGAAGCCATAGAAGCAATTAAACAAGTAGAGTCAACTACAGGTTTACCCTGCACCGATGTAGTTAGATTTGGGGCAAATCTATTAATCAAAGCCATATTATAGCAATTCTCATACTGGTGAGAAAGGTTATCCTTTTGAGGCTCCGAGAGGCTCCGAGTTAGGTACAACCTCATGAGTCCGAAAAATGCTATAAATAATTCTGGTTCTATCGTGTTTGGTATGCTAAAAATCTGTTTAAGTAAAATTACTTAAGTTGTGGATAAAATGTATATTTTTATACATTATTTTCTTAAACAAAATCTCAAAAAGCACTAACCCACAAGTTACGGTTTTTGTCAAGTTTTGTGTTAAGAAAGATGTTGATAAAGCCCCCCTTAATAAGCAGGGCTGTTTTGTTCTTGACAAAGAAAATGGTGAGGAGAAGCACCGGAGCAGGGGGCACCGGAGCAGGGAGAGGGGATTTTTTGCTAATAATAAATCACCTTTTTTCTAATAATAGCTAAAAAGAGCGTCAACTTTTGTGGTGTCTAGCTTCTAGCTTACGACAAAATTTTAGAATAAAACAGCCCTGCCCTTAATAAGGGGGGTTTGGGGGGATCATTCATGTAATGAGCGGAACACTACAACGATCCATGCTATAACTAGTTTAAGTTTTGCCTTATTTTTTTTGGTTTTTAGGAAAATGGCGATCGCCAAGTGCCAGAATGCTCCCCCCAACCTCATATCTTCCACCAGAACTTATGTACTAATTTTTAAGGAAAAATGTTCTTTATGGTTAATTCTCTATAATCTTTGTATCCTAGAGGTTTAACATCAATTCTCTTACTCATTACTCATTACTTCAAAACTCATTACTCAACCACAACCAGTAACTTTTGATAAAGATGCAAGATCTGAGCCAACCCCCCTTACAAAGGCAGGCTATTTAAGTAGTTTTTGCATTAATATCTCATAATATAACTAATTAAACGGACATGATATTATTATAAATTCCGAAAGTTTTATTAAGATATTGCTATTTCTCTAATCAATCGTGATATAAAGAACTAGACAAAAATCAAGAAAAGAAGTAGTTTGTGGATGGCCAAATATTTTTTAATAGAGTCTAGAAGTCCTTTTGAGTCACCAGAAGTAATCAATAATTACGAATTAGCTGCTAATTTAGCCAATAATGGCAATGAAGTTACCCTATTTTTAGTAGAAAATGGGGTTTTTGCCGCGAGAGAAGCAGCACAAGTTGAACATATTAGTAAATTGACTAATGTCAGCTTATTAGCCGATGACTTCTCTTTGAGAGAAAGAGGCATTTCTACAAGTGAAATCAACAAAACAATAACAGTAGCTGAGATTACCACTGTTATTGAAGCTATGGCCACAGAAACAAAAACTATGTGGTTATAAACTCTGTCGAGATAAAAAAATTCCAGGAGAATTTGTAATTAATGAGTAATACTACTTTAACTTTTTTGATTATGGATGGTCCCTTTGAGCAAGCGAGAACGACCACTACCTTTAGAATGATCCAAGCTGCTTTAGAAAAAAGTTACAATGTGAATGTTTTTGCCTACGAAGGAGCAGTGTCTCTATCTTTTGCCCAACAAAAAGCCCACGCCAATTCTATCCATGGTCGTACTTTTGACGAAGAACAACACCCTCTAACCAAAGAATGGATTAAAGCTTTGCAAACCTTCGCCCAAACTAAGGGTTGTAAATTAGACTGGATTAACTGTGGTCTATGCGTTGATGAACGTGGTGTTCATGAATCTATAGAGGGTTGTCAACGAGGCACCCCCAAAGATTTTTGGGAATGGGCTCAACAATCTAATAGTTTAGTAATTGGGACAAAATAAGCAAAGAAGAAATCATGAAAGCCTTACAAATATTACAATCAGGTTATCGTTGTACAGTAGAAGAACAAGATGACCCAGCACTATGGTTTATCCAAGTTTTGAAAACAGCCCAAGGAGATGTAGATATTGTCTTGAGAGGGAATGCAGTTAATTATGCTGTAGTTACTCAAGATGCTTCCGGGTTGAATTTTGGGACATGGAAACAATCTCAACCCAGTAAATTAGACCAAGATTTACAACAAGCTATAGACCAAGGGATTACTATATATGCGATCGCTGAAGACATCACCCTCAGAGGCATATCAGAATCAACTCTCCTGCCTGGAATCAAGCAAATCTCTCGCCAGGAAATGTCCCAGCTATTTGACGAATATGACCAAGTTTGGACCTGGTAAAAAGTTGATAAATCTTACCAATTTCTAGCAATGATTTATATGATCATGGGTGTATCGGGTTCAGGAAAATCTACTATTGGTAGACTTTTAAGCCAAAAATTGGGATTTCCCTTCTATGATGGCGATGATTTTCACCCTCAGGCAAATATAGACAAAATGAGTCAGGGGATCCCTTTAACTGACCAAGATCGCCAATTATGGCTAAGTAGCTTAAAAGTAGCTATTGACAAGCATAAAAATGCGATTATTGCCTGTTCTAGCTTAAAAGAAAGTTACCGCCAATATCTAGAGGGCGATCGCTCAGATCTCCTGTGGATTTATCTCAAAGGCACCTATCAACAAATTTTAGCCAGAATGACAGTTAGGAAAGGGCATTTTATGAAGCCAGAAATGCTCAAATCTCAGCTTAAAACCCTTGAAGAACCCAATAACGCTAAAATTATCGATATTTCTCTTTCTCCTGAAGCTATAGTTGCTCAAATTCTCAGAGATGATCTTTCCTCTGACTCGACAGATTATAATTAAGCTATATAAAATCAAAGTAATAAAAAAGAATGAGCAATATAACTAAAGAATTAATCGATTATACTAACGTCGAATCATTACCCGAAATTTGGAGTAAAACTGTTACTAACTTTGGGGAGATAACCGCCTTAGATAACCCTCACAGTAAACCTCAAATTAAATTAACATATCGAGAACTAGGCCAAAAAATTAAGGAATTTGCCGCAGGGTTACAATATTTTGGCCTAGTTAAAGGAGAAAAAGTAGCCTTAATATCTGATAATAGTTCTCGCTGGTTCATCGCAGACCAAGGAATTATGATGGCCGGAGGAGTAGATGTAGTTCGTTCTAGTCAAGCAGATAAAGACGAATTAAGCTACATCATAGAAGATAGCGAATCTACAATGATAGTAGTAGAAGATAGCAAAACTTTTAGCAAAATAGAAAAACAATTAGAGAATTTACCGATAAAACTAGTAATTTACCTCTCCGATGAAATACCAAGTAGTTCAGAAAAAGTAACAGTAATTAATTGGGGAGAGTTAATAGAAAAAGCAAACAGTAATGATTTTACTCCAGTTAAGCTAAGTAAAACAGATTTAGCGACCCTAATTTATACCTCTGGTACAACAGGTAAACCCAAAGGAGTAATGCTATCTCACGCCAATCTTCTCCACCAAGTTAATACCCTCAAGACAATTATTAAACCTCAACCAGGGGATATAGTATTAAGTATCTTACCTAGTTGGCACGCCTACGAAAGAGCCGCAGAATACTTTATTCTTTCCCAAGGATGCACCCAAGTATATACAAATATTCGTAGATTTAAACAAGATATCAAAGAATATAAACCAAGTGTTATGGTAGGAGTACCTCGTTTGTGGGAATCAATCTACGAAGGTATTCAAAAACAATTTCGAGAACAATCGGCAAGTAAACAAAAGCTAGTTAAATCCTGTTTAGCTATTTCAGAAGACTATATAAAAGCGAGGAGAATTGCCACAGGACTAAGTTTAAATCATCTCCAGGATAACTCAGGAAATCGCCTGGGAGCGCAGTTAAAAAGCGCCTCTTTAGCACCATTACACGCCCTAGCAGACCGCCTAGTATATAAAAAAATTCGTCAAGGTTTGGGGGGAAACTTGAGATTTTTAATTAGTGGTGGTGGGTCTTTAGCAATGCACTTAGAAAATTTCTATGAAATAGTAGATATACCTATCTTAGTAGGCTACGGCTTAACAGAAACATCTCCTGTGACCAATGCCCGCCGAGTTGAACATAACCTCCGGGGTTCTTCAGGAAGACCTCTTCCAGATACAGAAAACCGCATTGTTGACCCAGAAACTAAACAAGATTTACCTCCATTTGCTACGGGGTTAGTATTACTAAGAGGTCCCCAAATTATGCAGGGATACTATAAAAAACCAGAAGCCACAGCTAAAGCAATTGATGCAGAAGGCTGGTTCAATAGTGGTGATTTGGGATGGGTCACACCTGATGGAGACTTAGTAGTTACAGGAAGAGCAAAAGATACAATAGTGCTAAACAATGGAGAAAATATCGAACCCCAATCAATCGAAGATGCCTGTATACGCAGTGACTATATTGACCAAATCATGTTAGTGGGACAAGACCAAAAATCTTTGGGGGCTTTGATTGTGCCTAATTTAGAAGCGTTGGAAAAATGGGCGATTTCCTCTGCTGTTGATTTAAATTTTGATTCCACCACAAGTAAACTTGAATCCCTAAACTCTAAACCTGTACAGGAGTTATTCCGCAACGAGTTGAATAGAGAAGTGAAAAATCGTCCTGGCTACCGTCTCGATGATCGTATTGGGCCTTTTTCTTTTGTTCTTGAACCATTCTCCATTGATAATGGTCTGATGACTCAAACTATGAAAATTAAACGTCCAGTAGTCACTAAACAATATCATGATTTAATTGAAAATATGTTTAACTAAAGGATATTGCCATATTATATTGAAGAAGTCAAGCAACTTATATACAGGAAAATACACACGTAATGAACACCAACGATAATCTTACTGGATTGATCATCAAAAGACCAGTTACTTTGACTATGATTGTTACACCTCGGTGGAAAGAAGAAGTAGAGCAACAATTAAAACTGCAAATTGATCAAATTGACGCTCAGGTTAAACAGATAGATACTAAGGTCAATCAAGCTACAACCGAGTTGCAAAAACAAAATGTCATAGCTGCTAGTCCCCAAATCAATCAACAAATTCAATCAATTCAATCTCAGGCAAGTCAACAAAAAAACGAATTGCTGAAAAAGAAAAATCAACTCTTACAACAAATGGAGCAAATACAACAATTTGAATTAAATCAAGAAGTTAAACAAAATCAACCCCTAGAAAGCTTTTGTCGGGTTGAAGTCGGAGACAATCTCGTGCAAAAAATGAATAATGTAGAAATAGTAATGCGCGATGGCATCGTAGAAGAAATTCGGGGCAATATTTAAGTGCCTTGAAATAGTGATTCCTCTATAAGTCTTGGTAAAACAAGACTGGGAATCACTAATTCAATTACAGATAAAAAAATATCAATAGATTGCTAGAATAGATGAGCAAAAGATATCTTGATTAAATTAATCAAGAATTTGTTTTATTCCTATTTTTTTTCCCCAATCAACTCATGTCTTCTCCTCTTGATCGTTCCTACAAAAGCCGAGTATTCACCTTTGTTAACTACCAGTATCAAAAATTAAAAACTACTAGTGCCCAAGCTTTACGAAGAGTAAAACTGACCGTAGAGTGGAGTGCTCAAATTTTATTATATCCAATTTACATACTTGTGCAAACAGGGCGCTTAATTGAGCGCCAACTACAACAAAGGTTAAAACCAACTAACTTATTAGGAGAATCCACACTACCTGAAGAACAACAACCGATTGAAGCAACTTTAACTGAAATAAAAAGCTATTTGCCAACTCAAGAAAACTTCCAGAGTTTAGGTATCCAATCGGTAGCAAGCGATGTCTCTAGCCAAAAACTCCTATTAGTAAAAGAAGATCAATCAACTGTAGATATTCTTAAGGCATCAGAACAAGAAAAATTAAACAAGATTATCTTAAAAAATGTAGCTAATTACTATCTGCTCAAGAAAGAACAAGAACAATTATCAATAGTCAAAAAATTTCCTCGTCACCTAGGACCAATCAAAGCTGATAATGAGAAGATTGTACCACCTATTAGGTTGTTCTGGCAAACTATGGCTTGGATTCAAAATAGTTCTGTAGCCAGGGAAGTCAATTTATTTGGGGAGTCATCCCTAGCATTAGTTAACTATTGGGAAACTGTATTGAGCGATCGCCACATATCTCCTAATTATGTCTGGGAATCTAATCAAATTAATTTTAAAATACAGGAATTAATAGCAAAAGCAATTGACTACTTTTTTGGTGATAACAGTAAAATCCATCAATTTCTTGCCTTTGATGATGAATTAGTTAATAATTTGCCTGCTTCTGAACAAATTCAATTAAATTCTCGTTCTGATTTAGAGAACCTTAATTATTTAGAGCAAAATAGTCTTAAAGCCTTGATAAAGGCTGCTCTTATTTATTTTTTCAACCAAGTTTTTCCTGTCTTACCTAAAGGTAAATTTTCCCAGCAATCTTCTTATATAAGTTCAACAAAAGCTTATAAGTTAGAAAATCAATGGCTAAGTTGGGAAGACTTATTTCAATCTCAAGTATCAAATAATCTTGTTAGAGATATTGAATTCATCTCTCCAGATAAACAACTTAAAAAACCGGAAAATCTTACTATTGATAGAGATGATTACTTAAATTCTCCTAGTCAAACCTCCTCAACAACCCCTCAAAAAACATTAGAGATAGAAGAAACCAAAGACTATCTAGACACAAAGGTTATTCAGAGCAGTTATATTGAACATCCTCTAGCAAAGGTTTTAAAATGGTTAGATGGTTTAATGTTCAAAATTGAGAATATTTGTGTAAATATATGGCATTTATTACAGAGAAAAATTTTTTAAATCTTGAGTAAATTAGACCAACTTTTACAAGTCAATGATAACATATATTGTGATGGTAAAACCAGATACTAAATCTAGAGTTTTCAAGAAGGTCTTGCATTAAGATTAATTGAAGATTAGGCAATGTGGTCGTGATCTTTAGCTTAACATTTCTTATAGGTTTTATCAAGAAAATAAAAACCAATAAGGTGTAGCAAAGTTGGGCAAATTTGGTGTAATTGATTGATTTATAGGGTTGAAACTACAGATTGAGGAGATTTAAAAATGGCTATTATTTATGTTGATATTGATGCGAATGGAGATAATAATGGTTCAAGTTGGGAAGATGCCTATACCAATTTACAAGAAGCCCTAGAAGCAGCAGTAGAAGATGATGAAATTTGGGTAGCAGAAGGTATTTATCAACCCACCGATACTAGAAACAGAAGCATATCTTTTGACCTGAAAAATAATGTAGATGTGTATGGTGGTTTTAGAGGAAACGAAGATAACCGGGAAGAGAGAGACTTTCGTGAAAACGAAACTATACTAAGTGGAAATATTGGCCAAGAAGACAGAGTTTTTGATAATAGTTATCATGTAGTTACGGCTTTAAATTTAGAAGAAGAAACAACCCTAGATGGATTTACAATTAGGGATGGCTACAATATAAATGTTGATTCAGAAGATCCACTGGCAATTCGAGGCGCAGGAATATTAGTTGAGAATAGTGAAGTTATTTTAAACAATCTCCACATTAGAGAAAACGCAGGTAGATTCGGTGGTGGAGTTAATATTCGGAAGGAAAGCGATGTAGTTTTAAGTAATAATATCTTGTCAGAAAATACAGCAGATGCGGGTGGAGGATTAATAATTACTAGAACAGTTCAAGTTGACGTTATTAATAATTTATTTGTTAACAATAGTGCTGAAGGTCCCGGGGGGGGTGTATATACTTTTCTAGGGGGTGGAAATCTTGTTAACAACACATTTGTTAATAATCAAGGTACAGAAGCAGGAAGTGCTATTACTGTAGAAAACGGCTCTGATTTAGCTGTTTCTAATGTGATTGTTTGGGATAATCCCAATGACGTCAATGGAGATCAAATTTTCAATAAGTTAGGACTTCCAAACTTCGCTGAGTCAACAATTACCGTAAGTGATAGTATTGTTCAAAATGGTTTTAGCGAAGATGCCAGAGTTGAACAGGAAAACATTTTGCAAGAAAACCCAGAATTTGTTGATTCAGAAGATGATAACTATCGTCTCCAAAGTGATTCTCCTGGGCTTGAAATAGGAAACAATTCAGTAATAGACATAGATACAGATTTAGATGGTAATCCTCGTTTTGTGGGGAATGGGGTTGATTTAGGGGCCTATGAATTTTTACTGCCAATTAACGAAATTACTGGTGATGATGGCGATGACTTGCTTACTGGTGAGGATGAGGATTTTGATTTAATTTTTGGCCTAGAAGGAGAGGATACCCTCGATGGAAGAGGTGGTGGAGATACCCTCGACGGAGGAGAAGACGATGATTTGCTGATTGGAGGGGATAATAGTGATAGTTTAATAGGAGATAGCGGTAGTGATACTCTTGATGGCGGTGAAGGTAGTGATACCCTAAGAGGCGGTCCTAATCCTGATACTCTCTTTGGTGGCAATGGGAATGATTCTTTAAATGGAGATGACCAAGATGACAGTTTAGAAGGTAATGATGGAGATGATACTCTAAATGGTAACTCTGGTAACGACACAATTAGAGGGGGTTCAGGAAGAGACAATGTTAATGGGGCTTTTGGTGACGATTTATTAGTAGGAGACGTGGGTAATGATAGTCTGATTGGTGGTGCTGGAGATGATACCCTCGATGGTGGTAGAAGCCCAGACCAGTTACGCGGTGCTCAAGGTAATGACCTCTATATTGTAGATAATGAGGGCGATCGCATCGTTCAGGAACTTGTGGGAGCTGCTGGAGGACAAGATACAATTGAAGCATCTGTTACCTATATCATGCCTTTACGAACCGAGGAGATGATTTTAACCACATCAGAAGAACTTGATGGTCGTGGTAACAATCTCAATAACCGCATTACTGGTAACTCTGCTAGTAATAGAATACTGGGAGTACAGGGTAATGATACTCTTTTAGGACTAGAAGGAGATGATCAACTTAGGGGTAATAGTGGCACTGATGTTTTAATCGGGGGTGTTGGCAATGATGAACTTAGCGGTGGACCAGAAGATGATCGCTTTGTGTTTAATAACCCCAATGAGGGTGTTGATATCATCGAAGATTTTGGTCAAGAGGGTGATAATGACTTGATTGGAATTGAGGTGGATGGTTTTGAGAGTGGCTTAGAAACTGGAGAGTTACCATCTAGTCAATTTGTGCTGGGTAGTAGTGCCTCAAGTTCAAATCATCGTTTTATTTATAATCAGGATAACGGAGATTTATTCTTTGACTCCGATGGTTCGGGGGATTCTGAACAAATACAACTAGCTACACTTAGTAACTTATTCGAGTTGACGGCCTCTGATTTCATCTTGTTATAAGCAAAAATTGGGAGAGTTGGTGCGCCTCTCCCTAGAAAACTAAATATCTAATTTAGAAACGATATTTTTTAAAATATCGGCGGATTCTACCAATTTAGCTTGTTCTGATTCACTCAGACTTATATTAACTGTTTTGAGAATACCTTTTTCATTAACTACAGTGGGCCAACTCAAACAGATATCTTCAATACCATAATACCCAGTCATCAGGCTACTAACAGTGAGAATCCGCTCTTGAGAACGCATAATTGCTTTCACAATATCTGTAACTGTTAAACCAATAGCATAGGAAGTATAGCCTTTTAGATTAATAATTTCGTAGGCGGCATTTTTCACCTGATTATAAATAGCTTCTAATTCTTCCCTGGAGGAATCGGGTAAACTATCCCAATCATCACTTCCTAATAAACGCATTCCTGCCACATTAGCAGTACTCCAAATTGGTACTTCACTATCACCGTGTTCTCCAATAATATAGGCGTGGACACTGCGAGCATCAATTCCCATCTTTTTAGCAATTAGAGAACGAAAACGCGCTGAATCTAACACAGTTCCAGATCCAATTACTCTATAACTGGGAAATCCTGTGATTTTGAGAGTAACATAGGTCATGATGTCCACAGGATTGGTAACAATCAAGAGAATCGCATTGGGACAATATTTAACCACGTCAGCGAGAATACCTTTGAAAATCTTGACATTGCGTTCAACTAAATCAAGACGAGTTTCTCCTGGTTTTTGGGAAGCACCAGCCGTAATAATTACTACATCGGCATCTTTGCCTTCATCAGCCACAGTTCCCATTTTTAAATCTGTTGGCTCTAAAAAGGGCATACCATGGTTTAAATCCATAACTTCGCCTTTTACTTTATCAACAGCAATATCTTGAAGAATCAACTCATCAAAACAATTCTGAATCAAAATAGAGTAGGCACAAGCAATCCCTACTTGACCTGCGGCACCAATGATTACACCTTTACGAGGACGAAGGATGTTGGATTGTTCGGCATCTGGATGGGGGGTAAATATTTGTTCAAACATTAGCTTCAATTGTTCGTTATTTTTAATCTATTATGGATTTAATCTTAATCATTTATGGTTAAGATTAAGTTATGAAATAATTATTTATTTACTATGCCTAGTTATCCCGGAATTTCTAGTGATGCTTTTAGACATCCTTTAGATTTACAAGCAGAAGCGACTCTACGCAGAGTACCTGGTTTTGATATTGTCGCTTCTACCTTTATAGAATACTTTTACGAACGTCCTCAACAAATCTATCTTATGGGCAACAATATTAAGGTAGGACCACGTCAATATTCTACTCTATATGGTATGTTACGTGAATGTGCTAGAGATTTGAGTATAAGTCCAGAACCCACTCTATACGTTAGTCAAAATCCCCAAGTTAATGCCTACGCTCTCGGTAAGGAAAAACCCTATATTGTGATTAATACTGGAGTGCTAGAATTAATGAACGAAGCGGAGTTACGTACAGTAATCGCCCATGAATTAGGGCATATCAAATGCGACCACACTCTCCTAATTCAAATGGCAATTTGGGTGATGGGAGCTGCTTCGATACTGGGAGAGTTGACCCTTGGGTTAGGGAATTTAGTTTCTACTGGTTTAATCTATGCTTTCTATGAATGGCGTCGTAAAGCCGAACTCTCGGCAGATAGAGCCGCTTATTTAGTTATGGATGATTTAAACCCTATCCTCAATAATATGATGAAACTGGCCGGGGGAAGTAATAAATATACTAATGAGTGCAGTCTTCAAGAATTTATTCGCCAAAGTCAAGAGTATCAAGATTTAAATCGCGATAATCTTAATCAAGTATATAAATTTTTAATCTACAATGGGGGCGATGGTACTTTTATTACCCATCCTTTTGCTGTAGAAAGAGTACATTATCTCCAACAGTGGTCAACTTCCCCAGAATATCAAAATATTCGTCGGGGTAACTATGATAAATCAAGCACTACTGGTGCTGTTAATGTAGAAACTGATTCTGAAGCTGAGGCACTGCGTCGTCAAATTGCTGATTTACAGGAACAAATTGAGCGCTTACGCAATCAAAATAGGCGCTAATTTTTGGCTATCTCGCCGGAATCGCCTCCGCAAAATGAATTTTTCCTTAGTGTTAAGCTAATCTTGAAAGGCTTACTTCTTTAATTTTATTAATAGCAATAGCTTACACATCCACCTCTTTAAAAGGTAAAACATTTCGACAAACACATCAAGCAAAATATCTTGCTCGCCTAAGGGAAAAGTCAAGAAGCGATCAAAGACATAGTAATTTACAGTTTCTAGGTTTTAAGATAAAGATCTGTGTGAAATAATAAACACCATCCTGATTTTGAGCCACCCCGATGCCAGTAAAATTAAAATTTCCCACCATATTTCTTTGATGACCAGCACTATCAATCCAACCTGCTACTGCTTGTTGAGCAGGATCACTATAACCTTGATTATAGGCCACATTTTCTGCTGCTCGATGATAGGGTAATTGAGTGGCGATCGCTTCTACACGCTGTTCAAACCGCTTCTAAAAATCTACTCAAATTTACTCAAACAGCCAAATAAGACAGAAAA
>NZ_JALKVM010000152.1:0-2597 GCF_057440575.1 Johannesbaptistia floridana | reverse complement strand
CCCCGGCTTGCGCCCATACCCCGGCTTGCGCCCCTACCCCGGCTTGCGCCCATACCCCGGCTTGCGCCCCCTTTGGCTTGCGCCGCACGTTATATTACATTATTGAGGCGATCGCCTAAGCTTCTATAAAAGTTTCTTACTTAAGCTAACATGTTTTTATATGCTATAAAAGAAGGAAGATGAACTTTAATATTTATCTGGAAGAAGAGTTGAGTCGAAAGCTCAAAACTATTTGCCAAAAAACAGGTAAATCTCGTAATGCTTTAATTGAGGAAGCTGTGAGAGAATTTTTACAAAAATGCTATGAGGGTGAATGGCCAGAAGAGATTTTGAATTTTGAGGGAAGCCCAGAATTAGGGATTAATTTTGAATCCTATCGCCAAGAACTTTTACCTCCTAATCAAACAGGACTATCTTAGTGAAATATCTTTTAGATACTTGTGTAATCAGCGATTTTGTTAAAGGTGAACCTGGGACTAAAAGACAATTAAAAGCACATTCCCCTTCAGAATTGGCAGTGTCATCTATAACTGTCATGGAGATTGAATACGGCTTACAATTGAATCCATCGAAAGCTTTTAAACTGCGTCTTTTAGTTGAACAAATCCTTAACCTTTTAACTGTAATACCTTTTGGCAAATCAGAAAGTATTTGTGCTGTTGAAATTCGTACTTTTCTAAACACAAAAGGTATAGCTATTGGTTATTATGATGTGTTAATAGGAGCATCAGCTTTGATTAATGATTATATTTTAGTCACGGCTAATGTAGATGAATTTCAAAAAATTCCTGATTTAAAATTAGAAAATTGGCGGACTTAAACATAAGTTATTGTGTAAGTAAGAGTATTACTTAAACTAAATTTTGGGGATCAAGAGGTTTACTAACATGGCCTTGGTATCCATTATTTAAAGCTTTCTGTTGATCTTCTTTTCTAGCATAGGCAGTAAGAGCGATCGCTGGAATTTGTCATCCTAAAGTTCATTTCTCTACTTCAAAACTCATTACTCCTTACTCCTTACTCATCCCCAACCAGTAACTTTGGGTAAAGAGGCAAGATCTGAGTAAGGCTTGCCAATCATAAATGACGCTACTAGCATTAAAATCAGGCTCTTTGTGAAAAGGCTGGTGTAAATAATGTACAGAACAACCATTGACTTTAGTCTCAGATATAGATAGTGATTTATCTATAGATAGTTCTGAAGATAGGGGCACTTGAGAATACTGGGTAGGTTTTGCCTCAATCCCTTGTTGAGACTGCTTTGGGAGCGGGGAGCACTGGCCCTGGGGAGAAAGCGGAAAATCCCTCTCCCTGCTCCGGTCTCTCTGCTCCTCTGCTTGCCTCGAAGAAAAGTCAAAATCCTCAACCGAGGAGTATTGGGGCACTTGAACTAAAGCAAGAATAAAACTATCAGGTTTATTAAGGGCAGTAAGAATTTCATTTTTAGTCACAATCACAGATTTAGCCCCTTCAATACGTCCTTTTACCTCAATAAAGCGCAACTTACCTGTATTAGGAATACAAGATTCAATATCATAACCGAGATTTTCAGCGCTGACATCCCGGGGTTGAAATCCCAGAGATCGCTCTATAGCCATAACAGCATTCATCGCCATGATTTCTACCTCTTTAGTTTGATGAGAGAAGGTAGGGGGTGTGGTTTCTGGTTGCTGGGGGTGCAAAATACCTGCGGGGACAATTAGAGCAGCACCAATCACTACAGGAGGCAGGGGAGAGAGTTGGCGTTCTTGTTCTAATTCCCTTAAACGCTTCTCAAGACGTGCAGCTAAGTTATCGGCGCGTTGCTGCGCCTTAGAGGAATTGAGTTTAGCATTGACTTTACCAGCAACTTCTTGAAGTTGCAATTCTGTTGCCCGATGATCCCAGTAATTAATCTCTTTAGTCAAGCGGTCTTTTACTGCCGCCATAGTCTTAGTAATAAATTCTTCTTTTTTTTGTTTAATCTCTTGAAGATGCTGAGAAACTAGATGTTTTATGGCATAACTTTTAGCCTTGTTTTCAATATCTTCACGAAGACCAAAAGAATCAAGAAGTGGTGCCACTAATGGTTGTTCTTCTGGTTTTAGAGGACGATAATCTAGATAGGGAGCATAACCAGCATTTCTTGACTCACCATTGGAGAAAATCTCTACATACTGCATACGCCGTGAAACTACCCGACGTCTTCCCTCTTTGAGGGTACAGGCATCTTGTATAGAATGCTCTAAATATACCAATGCTCGCACTTGTTTACCTAAATCACTAGAATCTACTAATACAGCTCCACGGCGCAGTAAATCCCGATGGCGTTCTAGAATCAAATCTATGGTAGCATCTAAAAGAGGATGACCGGGACAAATAAATGCTGCTGGAGGTTTACCAGGGATGTTGAGTAGTTCCTTGTTAAAGCATACTCTTTCATAGCTACGGAGAATAGGTTCCCGAAGACCAATTTGGCGATCGCGCGTACGAATAACGGCAGGAACATTAGTAATTTCAAAGCGTCGGGGTTAAATACAGTTGAAAAATATCTACTCATTTATTCTTAAACTTGCTCATTTAATTAGCTAAATAGCCATAATGGATAAGTTTTAGTT
>NZ_JALKVM010000151.1:0-18401 GCF_057440575.1 Johannesbaptistia floridana | reverse complement strand
GTCCCAAAAGTCTCAAAAGGTTCGTAGTTGGACTTTAGTCCCAAAAGTATCAAAAGGTTCGTAGTTGGACTTTAGTCCCAAAAGTCTCAAGTTTATCGGGCTAAAGCCCTACTACAAACCTATATAAATGCGATCTCCAAGGAGATCTCCAGAAAGCCAGACTGCGCCTTCAAAGGTGAGAAATAATCATAGAAGTTAATCTGTAGTGAGAACTTTGAGTAACGCTTCTCCCATACCCTTACATCCAACTTGCTGCATTCCTTGAGACATGATATCCCCAGTTCGGATTCCTTGGGCGAGAATTTGAGAAACTGCTTTTTCTATGGTTGTGGCTGCTTCATCTTCATTTAATCCATAGCGTAACATCATAGCAGTACTAAGTACTTGGGCTAGGGGATTAGCTAAATCTTGTCCAGCGATATCTGGCGCAGAACCGTGTACAGGTTCAAAAACACCGGGACCATCAGCGCCTAAACTAGCAGAAGGTAACATACCTATGCTCCCTGTAAGCATGGCAGCTTCATCCGAGAGAATATCCCCAAACAGATTACCTGTAACAATAGTATCAAATTGGCGGGGATTGCGTATTAACTGCATAGCCGCATTATCTACATAGAGATGTGATAACTCTATCTCGGGATAGTCATTTTTAATAGTATTTAGGCGATCGCGCCACAGTTGAGAAACATCTAATACATTTGCTTTGTCTACAGAACACAACTTTTTACTTCTCTTACTAGCAATTTCAAAGGCTACTTTAGCAATGCGATCTATTTCTGACTGATGATAAACCATCGTATTAACTCCTCGCTGCTGCTTGTCTTCGGAGGTGAAAATCCCCTTCGGTTGACCAAAATAGATACCACCAGTTAATTCTCTCACCACCATAATATCAACCCCTTCAATCACTTCAGGTTTAAGGGTAGAAGCATCAATTAACTCGGGAAATATAGTTGCAGGACGTAAATTAGCAAATAAACCTAAACCCTCTCTAAGTCCAAGTAAACCAGTTTCAGGACGTTGCTGGCGCGGCAGATTATCCCATTTGTAACCCCCAATCGCTGCTAAAAGCACAGCATCGCTTTGACGACACATAGTTAAAGTTTCTTCAGGAAGAGGAGAACCTGTAGTGTCAATGGCTACTCCACCAATCGGGGCTTCTTGAAAAGTAAATTCTAAGTTAAATTTTTTGGCCACAACTTTAAGCACTTCTACAGTCACAGCCATAATTTCTGGTCCAATTCCATCTCCAGGGAGTAGTGTAATCAGATATTTTTTGGTCATTTTTTTACTTTTTTGGTTTAAACATAGAAATCATAACTTGTTTAAGCATTCTCAGGAAATTAATATTAACTATACAAAAATGTCTAGTATTTTTGTCGTTTCGCCTCACCAATGGTTAAGATGTTAAAATTTTCTCAAGAACTAGGTAAATTAATAGTAATAGGTAATTATGACAGAAGCTAAAAATGTTTTGGGACAACCCTTAGAAATCTGCTGCACATCTCCTTTAACGGGATTTTATCGCAATGGAAAGTGTGAAACCGGACCTGATGATTTTGGAACACATACAGTATGTGCTCAGGTTACAGAAGAATTCTTAGAATTTACCAAAAACAGAGGCAATGACTTATCTACTCCGATGCCGGGATATAATTTTCCTGGACTTAAACCAGGAGATTGCTGGTGTTTATGCCTTAGTCGTTGGCAAGAAGCCTTAGAAGCTGGAGTAGCGCCACCAATTATGCTTAACGCTACCCACGAATCAGTACTTAAACATATATCTTTAGCACAACTCCAAGAATACGCAGTATCAAAGAAAGTCTAATTAAAATCTGGCTATTGAATAATTAGGTTGTTCATAACCTAATTTGTGCATCATTGCACTATGAGTAGCATAAATTAACTCTAACTGTGTTTTTGGGCAATTGATTTATTCTAGATAAGATGGGGAAGACAGCGATCGCCACTTAATATTAACTTTTTCTCTAGATGGCGGAGTCTCTTGAGTAACAATCTCCCACTTTTTTATGTGAGCTTCAGGATAATCACCAATATTATATACTGATGATACTAGTTTCCTTAAGCGTTTAGAAATCAGTAGTTGTATGCGAGAATTTCCTGAACGAGGATAAGATGCTAAATAAACAATCATTTTTTGAATGATTAAATCAGGGCGATCGCTATTTTAAACGAAAAACTGTTATCTTGAAATGTTTACAATTATTGTCAAAAATTGTAATTTAAAACGCTATACTAAAAAATAGCTAATTGCTTACATATATTCCCTATTCCAGTACTATGAATAAAATAGATAAGCTTTTAGAACAACTAGCCCTAGCTGTTCCACCACCTCTATCAAAGGATGATCTAACTGTTGAAACCTTTACTAGGCAAAGAAACCGCCGCGTAGCTTTACAGCAACTGATTCAAGTTATTCAGCAATCTAATAAACTATTTTTGGCTGATAGGTATAATTTTCCACCTTATGTTTATCAAGAATCATTACAAGAAACTTATATATATATATGTAGAAATATACATAATTATGATCCCCAAAAAGGAAAAGTAATTACATTAATTAACTTTGTTTTAGATAAAAAATTTAAAGAGGCAAAAGCTAAATATCTTCAACAACAACAAACTATTTCTCTAGATACACCAATTAACAGTGGTAATGATGAACATCAAGATAAGACTACTCTCCTAGATACAATACCTTCATCGACAATGGATCATGAATCTGAATATACACAACTGAGACAATTTTTAGAAGAAGATAAACAGGGGATATTTCAAAAGGCCCATATTAGAAATAAACCTCAAGCAAATTTTAGGGCAATCGCCTTGAAGCGTCTAGATAGAGAATCTTGGCAAGATATATCTCAAGAATGGGATACTCCTCTACAAACTCTAGCTCGATTCTACCAACGATGTTTAACTAAATTTAGCTCACAACTCAAGGAATGTTTAGAAAATTAGCCTAAATTTCTTCGTAAATTTTGTATGACAATGGCATAATTCTCCGTAAAATCGGGGATAAAGTTATATATATAGCAATTCTTATACTGGTGAGGTACAGAGGTGATCACTTTGAGGCTCCGAGGCAGAGGCAGGTGTTTTATGTACCTCATGAGTCCTTTGAAAGGCTATAAATCAAAAATATCAGTTGGTATACAAACAATTAAATATACTTTATTTGTACAAAAAAACTACAATACTTTTAGTAAAATGAGAAAAAATCAATTGATTAAACTCAGTATAATAGTGCCTCTAGTTTCTTTATCTCTTGTGGCCTGTTATAAACCTAATCCAGATCCACCAACTCCACCAGATCAAGTTAACCATGATCTCAATCCTCCAGATACAGAAAGTAATGATGTTCCAAAACAGAGAACCATAGTAGATGAAGTAAATGATGTGGCAGATAGAGTCACGGTGAAAATCAATGCCATAGATGGTAGTCACGGATCTGGGGTAGTTATTGCTAAAAATCAAAACACTTACTATGTTTTAACCGCAGGTCACGTAGTTGAAACAAACGATGGGAAACTTCTGCTCAAATCAATCATCCTCAACAATGTGGATGAATATGATGATGTAGAGTTAGAAAAGTCTTTCTATGCTTTTGATAGTATCGATTTAGCAATAGTTAAATTTAATAGCAGCAAAGCTTATCCCATAGCTTCATTAGCTGACTATAAAATAGGTATCGAAGATATTCTCCTACTCTTTGTCTCCGGTTATCCAGTTAGCAAAAATCCAGAATTAGAGAGAGTATTAACTATAGGTTTCTCTACTAACAAAGAAGTGGGAACTATTGGTCTAGCTAAAAATGCCAGTTCTTTTTCTCTAGGAAATGAACTAATTTATACTAATGAATCAAAACCAGGTATGAGTGGTGGTCCGATTTTTGATAAAAGCGGTAGGGTAATTGGTATTAATACTGGTGCTGAATCAGATTATGCTGAAAATAGACAGGGAGAATACGAGGAAATTTATATCGGCTTAAGTTTGGGGATTCCTGTTAGTACATTTGTACGCTTGATTGGACAAACAGAAATTGAATATGACTGGTTAAGAATGGAAACTTCTACTCCCTCTCCCCTGACTCCCATAGAAACGGATTCTTTAATAGAAGCAACTACTAATTTAGAAGAACCATCAAAATATGCTAGTGATACAGAATGGTTAAATTACGGGAATCAACTTTGGCGAGTTTTTAAAAATAAAGAAGCATTAGAAGCTTTTGACCAAGCCATTGAACGTAATGGTAATCTTTATCAAGCTTACTATGCTAAGGGATTAGCGATCATGAATTCAGCGGAGAGTTTAGAAGATTATGAGGCGGCTTTGATAGCTTTTGAGAAAGCCTTAGAGATTGAAAATAATTTTCCCGCAGCCTGGCGTAAGCAAGCAGAGATATATCAAACCCTGGGAAAGTATGAAGAAGCCTTAAACTCAATTAACCAAGCTATTGACTATGATTTTGATGGTCAGGATTTTGCCTTATACGTTTTAAAAGGAACAATTCTCTCAGATATGCAACGTTTTTCTGAAGCCGAAGCTACTTTGACTCAGGCGATTAGAATTAAGCCTAATTTTTTGACTTATTCTTGGAGAGGGTTTACGCGTGGGCGTTTAGGAGATATTAGAGGATCTAAGTCGGATTTTACTAAAGCTATTCAGTTAAATCCTGATAATTATTTTGCCTATTGGGGAAGGGGCACAGTTTTATTAATAGAAGGAGACTATGATTTAGCTTTAGGCAACTTTAATCAGGCTATCGATATTAAAGATGATTTTGCCTTAGCCTATTTGGGTAGAGGACAAATTATGCTTCAAGTTTACGAGAATAGCAATGAAGCCGTAAAAGATTTTAATCGCGTCATTGAGTATGCCCCTAATAATGCTGATGGTTATGTTTATAGAGGTATAGTTAGTTTAGGTCAAGAACAATATCAAGGGGCAATTGCTGATTTTAATAAGGGGATACAAATAGCCGAAAATTCTCCTTCAGCTTTTTTAGCGGAAGATATACATCCTTCCTATCTCTATGCTTTTCGGGGAATTGTACAGACTTATTTAGATTATCGCGATCGCGGCGTCGCTGACTGTAATCAAGCTATCAATCTCAATGACCAAATCGCTGAAGGTTACTTTTGTTTAGGTTTTGCTAATCATAGACAAAAAAAATACAATGAAGCCATCGCCGCCTATAATAGCTTTCTCGCCAAAGAAGAAAAATTGATTCCAGAATTTGACGGTTTGGCGATCTCCCAAATTGGTCTAATTGAATACGAACAAGGTGCCGAAAGTAGCGCTTTACGAAAATTTGAAGAAGCCTTAACAATTGTTCCAGACTTACCAGAAGCTGAATTAGCTATTGCGGTTATTCTCTTTAAACGAGGAAATGACCCACAGGCAGTAAATAGGGCGAGACAATTGATTGAAAATAATGAAAGTTTAGGGGATTTAACCTTTTTAGAAAATGAGAGTTTGTGGGGAGAACGCCTCCTCGCAGATACCCAACAATTATTCAATTATCTAGATAACAATAATTAATTTACTTATCACCCAAAGGAGTATCTTTATGTTAAATTTTTGCCAATCAAAACTAACCAAGGGGTTATTATCAATCTTATTTTTGATGATAGTATCTACTGCTTGTAGTAATAAAAGACCGATGGAAACAGTATCCTGCAATTTACCCAAACTAGGTAATATAGAGAATAGTCAATCAGAATCCCCTCAAATTTCCATCAACGTTGACGGTAGTGGCTCTATGATTGGTTATGTGGAAGTTCCTAATAGTAATTATATTCAAACTATTCAAGCTATTGCTAACGTCTTATTGAGAGAAGGTTCTACAGAGTATCAACGTATAGGAGATAGTCAAACCCTTACACGGGATGATTTTCGCCGAGATGCTATTTCTGTAGGCTTCTATGATGGCAGTGATCCTGATTATTCTCGGGTATCTAGTCCTATTCAAGAAGCTATTCAACCACCAGCAGAAACAGAACCTCAACTAACAATTATTATTACTGATTTAGAAGGTGATGATGGAGCTTTAATCTCAGAAAGATTAAGACAATACTATTTTACTCCAGAAAATCGTAACCAAGGTTATACAGTGGGAGTGTGGGCAGTAAAAAGCCAATTTGATGGTAATGTTTATGATCCTAATACAGGACAATCTAAATTTTACTATAATACTAAAGACAAAAGCTCTCAAGATTATCGTCCCTTTTATGTGTTATTTATTGGTAAGTATGAGCATATTCAACAGGCTTTTGATGATTTGAGGGATAATAATTCCAACTTAGAAAACAATAGTAAAATGGTTATTTTTCCTACTAATAATATTTTACTGAGTGCGGTTCATTTGGGAACATTAGAAGAGAGAGAAAGTAAGACTAAACTGCCGGATAATAATCAAATTGAACGATTTTATGTTTTAGATGATGATAATGTTGTCGTCGAAAGAGAAAATAACGAATATCCCTACGAATTCTTGGGAATTCTTCATCAAGAAGACAACCCAATCACAATTTCTTATCAACTTCCCTTTCCCCTATCAGTTGGAGAAGAATCTACAGACAACTATTCTTTGATACAAGATAATCAAGATTTACAGTTGATCACAAAAACTAGGGTGTTTACTTTCGGAGAAAAAACGGTAACTTCAACATCCCCAGCATCTCCAGCTCAAGCAGAAGGTGAAGTATCAGAAGAGGAAGGTAATACTATAGAGCCAGAAATAGAAACCGTCTTTGTAGAAAGTTCTAATCTCAATCTCCAAAATGGACTAACTGTAGATAGAAACAGTTTAAAGATAACTGGGGATAAAAATCGAGATTTGAACTTCGATACAGTAATTGATTTAAATAGTTTGTCTAACTCACAAGTTTATCTGTTTGAGGTTGATTTGATTGTAGATGATATCAAGAGTCCTGATTGGTGGCAAGATTGGGATTCTCAAAACGCTTTCGATACAGAAGATGGGTCGAAAACTCAAAATATTTTCTTGTTTATGAATAAACTAAAACAACTAAGCTTGGATTCACTGGGAGAAGAAAATAACCCCGGGGTAATTGGAAGATTCTGTTTTGGTGTTGATAAAGATTAGTAAGCTGTATCTAAAGTTAAAAAATTAGATGCTTTGAGCTAAGTATAACCAATAAGTTATACAGAGCACCATAAGTAGGGAAAAGCCTAATGAAAAGACAAACAATGTTATGACAACGGATATAGAGCGATTTTGGAAATTAGTACAGGGAGCAATGACGCTCAATTCACAAGCCTTTGAGCAAATAGAGAAATTACCTAATGGGACAGAGATAGCGGTTTATGTATTGCTACTAGCAGGGTTATCTCAGGCGATCGCCCAAGCCTTGGTGCTATTTGTTAATCAGGTTTCGCAGATTCGGTTTCTCCTGAGTTTGGGATTGGCTGCTATCTTATTCGTGATTAGTACAGCCTTTTGGGTTTGGAGTGTTTGGCTCGTCAGCCATGTACTGTACGGTACAAATACTGCTTTTGTGACTGTTTTTCGAGTGTTAGGATTAGCCTATGCTCCCTTCTTGTGGAGCTTTTTAATGGCAATGCCCTATCTAGGGGTTTTAGTGGGCATAGTGTTATCAATCTGGAGTTTGCTTTCTTTTGTCTGCGGTTTTGATTTGGTCACAGGATTAGGGCGATGGCAAGCCTTGTGGTGTGGCCTCTTGGGTTGGGTTATCTTTCAAATTATGCAAAGAACCATTGGTCGTCCCGCCACAGCCTTGAGCAGATGGTTGTCTAACTCCGTAGCAGGCAAACCACTGGTAGCCAATATTCAAGGCTTAGAACAAGCGATTAAATCAGAATTAGACCTTGAAATAACAACTCAAGCAGAGGATGATAGTAATGATGATAGAGGGACTTCTGGATGAATCAACGGGCTCGTTACCAACAGCTGATTAAATGGGCTTTATTCGGTCTTTTGTTAATACTGCTTTTATCTTACTTACCTTTCTTGAGAAACTATTTGATAGCAACCTTGAGTAAAACCACAAGAGTGATTGTTGATTTACTCACTATTGGCTTGATTGCCTTGGTGATTGCCGCTCTTTTGAGTCCCCTAGAAGCCCTAGGCTGGTGGGCAGGTTGGTATGGGGACCCAGTTAAAATCCGCGATGTCCCCAAAACTCCTGAGGGTGAGATTAGAGATGCTGGAAAAGTCAGTCGCTACATCGTCTATCTAGATGGCATTGGGCAATCTGAATACACCTATTCCCCAGAAGCAGAAGAGTTTTTGAGAAAATTAACGGCATCCCTGCCTGATATGGTAATAATTCAGGGAATCATGCCCTACTCAGTGTTAAATCGTTCCCTCACCTCACGCGATCGCCGTTTATCTTGGTTCTGGAGATTAGTCAACTGGTTGCGTATTAATCGTTCCATAGGGATTTTAGGCATATTAATCAATCTGCGTAATGTGTTAATTGTTGCTGTCTCTGCCGATAGACGATATGGCCCAATTTATAACCAAGGGATGGCACAACTAATTTATGATAGTTTGCTCGCCTATGGCTACCAACCGGGAAGTGGAATTCCCATTACCTTGTTAGGCTTTAGTGGGGGAGGCCAAATCTCCATGGCCTCTGCACCCCTGTTAAAGCAGGTTTTAGATGCACCAATCGAGATTATCTCCATGGCTGGTGTTTTTTGTGGTCAAAACAATATCTTACGTCTAGAACATATTTATCATTTAGTCGGAGATAAAGATCCCGTGGAACGATTCGGGCCGATTCTGTTTCCTAAACGCTGGAAGTTGATGTTTTTATCTTATTGGAATCGCGCCAAACAAAGGGGCGCAGTTACCTTGATTTCCTTGGGGCCCGTGGGACATCAAACCCCAGGTGGTGTCTTCGATCCACGTCAAACCCTCCCTGACGGTCGTACTCACTTACAGCAAACCCTCGATTGGGTAGTTGGCATTTTGCGAGGAACATTACCCGTTGAACGTCCTATTAGACAGATTAAACCCAGCAGTTATTCCCTTTTTCAACAGGGAGCTTTTAATCAGCCCCAAGATTATCCCATACATCAGTCTCTTGATTTAGAGCTTTATCGCCCCATCGCGCCTTGGATGGGACGGTTAATTTTGCCTACTCCCGCCCAACGTCAAAGCATAAATGGGGTCTTGTTTGAAGTTTATCATGCAGCCGATGATTATGGTTTTCTGGTGGGACAGGTAGTGGAATTAGCCTGGAAGAATGACCCGAAAGTGGCAGAATATGTGCAAACTGTAACTCGTGATGTTCATTTTAGTGTCGAGGCAGAATACAGTGTGCGACAGGGAAAAATTATGCCAGAACGCTTAAATAAATGGCGTTTAGTGGATCCACTAGAATCTTTGGCCGGGGCGAGACCAACTGATGATATGGTTGTGATGCTCAATGGCTCAGTTGTTGTTCAAGCTTCTCCCTCAGTAAAGAGTGAAAATAGTTATCGGTTACTAATTGGTGAAGATCCTGCTCAAATTACAGGTCGCTTTTATGCGGCAGTTCAGTTCGTTGCACCTGTTAATCAAACTGCCGAGGGAATTCTCTATGGAGTGCGACATTTTAATCGGGCTACCCGTCAATTTGATGGTCAAGAAGATCAGGTGTGGCTACCCCAAGTGCTTCCTAATAAAAACGGCTTACCTCCTTCTAGTTGTCAAGATTTGGAAAAATCTCCCTGTAATGTTGATGGTTGGTATATCTATGGGGCAAAAAATCATACAGGTCAATTTGTGGTTCGGGCGATCGCCCCTCGTTCTTTGTTAAGCTTGGAACCAGATCGCCGCATTGTGGGCAGCAAACCCGCGATTAACTATCTTAAAAAAGAATCATGGCTCGTAGAAGGGGTAAAAGGCAGAATTAGTTCTGTGATGGTGCAAAAAAAAGCAACCAATGGGAAAGAGTTTCAACAAGGTGATTACTTACTCCTTAATCATGTTTATGGGGGAGTTGGTGGCAAAATGCGAGAACCCGCAGCTCAAGGACCCGTTTACTTTGGACATTTTGCCTATGGTTTGGCTGAGGTGGTACATGAACCCTTAACTGATGAATTGCGCTTAGAAATTCAATATTTTCAAGTTTATACCCACAACGGCGATGGCTTAATTTCCTGTCGTCATCACTGGTCTCATTACATGGGAGATCGCCAGTATGGTTGGCTCAATCTCCGTCCTGTGCGTGATCTTGCCATCAAGTTAAATGCCTTAACCAATGATTATGAAATTGATGGCATCAAACAATCTTTCTTAGATGAGTTAATTCACCAACTGCAAATTATGATGGCACGCTATAGAATTGGTGATGGCACTGGTACTACCTACGTTGGTCCCGCCAATAACTGCGCTCAAGATTCTAATCAAGCATTATACGCCGCCCTGCAAAAATTGGCCGATGTGAAACAGAAACAGTCCCAGATACCAACCGAGCTAATTTCCCTAAATCAGTTGAAACGAGCGCTAAAACGAGATTTATTACCCTTCGGCACTGCACGAGCCGATTGGAAAGAACATCAAGGGATTTTGGGTAGTAGTCTCGAAGATGATCCCCTAAAACAATTATTGATGGGATTGGCAAGCTGGCGAACTATGTTACCTCGTGTGGCCAGCGATTGTTTGATGCAATCTTTAATTCGCCAAGGTGCTACATTACTTATTTTGCGTACCAGTCAAGTAGGGGGAACAAATCCCGACATTGAACCTATAGCGCCTTTGTCCCTATAAATTATTAATCTGTGGACTAATTCTCAAAATTTGCATAATTCTCCGTCAAACTACCGATAAGAAATTTAAAGCTTCTCTTCTGCTGAATCTTAAATATGTTTTAAGTATTTGTTTCAGCTACTAACAGTTAAAATTTTTACATACGGAGGTATACAGATAGGTAACATGAAAATTGGAGAATTAATCAGAATTATTGTTTTCGGTATCATTGGTTATCTAGTCATGATGTTATTGCAACCTTGGTTATACGATAGCCAAGTGTTTGGCGTTATCAAAAGTATCCCCTTCACTGACTGGTTAGTTAAATATAATCGAGCTGCTTTTATTGTTTTTGCTGTTTCTCTTGGCTGCACCGTATTATGGTACATAATAACACTTGTCAATCAAAACGACAATCGTCGCGGACCCTGGCGATTATTATGGTACATACTTTTAGGACTATTAGTAGTAGCAGTTAGTTTAAGTGTATATTTTAATAATCAGAATGAAGATGGTGAACTAATTAATGAAACTTTATTTTCTATGATGGGGTTATTTTTAGTTAATTCATTGATTTTATTGTACTGGTTGCCTACAGTGACAAGTACCCCAGGACTTCTTAAAAAAGGTGTGGTCCCAGGTTCAAGCATGATTAACGGTATTCTAGGTAGAAGATAATTTAAGTAGAGAGGAAACCATGAGTTTTTATGTAGTTAGTATTGGTGGGACGGGAGCTAAGTGTGTAGAAGCTATACTGCAAGTAGCGGCAATCGGATTATTACCCACTAATCAACTGAAGATTTTATTTGTAGATGCTGATGAAACTAACGGTAATTTACAACAAACACAGGCAAGTCTCAGTTATTACCAACAATGTTATCAATTGTTAAGAAGACAGGATCAAGAATGTAAATGGATGACAACTAAGATAGAGGCATACCCGGTTTGGTCTCCCTTTGCTAAAGCGGATCAAGATAAAAATCTCGGAAAGTTCTTCAACTATTCAACTATTGAACAAAATGATCCTGTATTAGCGGGTTTGTTTGATGTACTCTATACTAAGGATGAGCAGGCGGTATCCCTGGAAGTTGGCTTTAGAGGTAGACCAGCTATAGGCTCGGGAATTATGACACGCATTGACTTAGATAGTATGGAAGAAGAGCCCTGGAGTTCTTTTATTAACGAAATAGAATCTGATGCTGGTCAAGGAGATGGTGCTAGAGTACTCTTGTGTGGCTCAATTTTTGGGGGAACTGGTGCTTCTGGGTTACCAAATATCGCTCGTTTGATTTCTAATAAGTTAATCAAAGATGGTGTCAGAGATAGTGTCAAGATTGGGGCTGTTTTTGCACTGCCTTATTTTAGTTTTCCTAAAACAGCTACTAAAGAAAAAGTTTATGCCACATCAGACCTGTTTCTACTCAATACTGAAGCAGCTTTACGCTATTATCAAACTCAAAATAAACAATTTGATGTAAATTATTTGATTGGTAATCAACAATTTGAACAATTGGGTGAATTTAGCGTCGGGAAAGATAGTCAAAAAAATCGCCCTCACTTTATTGAGTTTTATGCAGCTTTGGCAGCACGTCATTTCTTCTGCGATATGCCAGACCAAGGGATAAAAGCAACTAGTCGTGACCAAAGAGGAGTTCTACATTGGAAAGACCTTCCTGATAGTGCTGAAGTAAAGGCAGAATTAGTTAATGCTACCCGTTTTGCTTTTATTTGGTTGGCTGATTTCCAAGGTAAATTAGCAGTGGCTAAAACTGAGGGGATAGGAAATTTAGAGGGTTATGGCTGGTTTGACCACTTCTTCCAAGGGCGAGGTATTCTGGGACGTGTTAAGAGACCAGAGTTACCTGATTTGAGTAGCGAAACAGAACAAAATGCCATCAAAATTGTTAATAATTGGTGTCGAGATTTTCTACGGTGGTTATCAGCAATTCACGAATGCGATCGCGAAAATATAGAATTACTCAAAGCTAGAGAACATATCTTAGATATTGATAACCTCAAAGCAGAAAAATTAGCTAACTTGTGTTTTGATGATCCTCGGGCTAAAGATGTTGTCAATAAAGATACTGTGGTTAATTTGAAGAATAATTTGGGAGATATGGATATTAGTCGCTTGAGTGAACCTAATCAAGGTGTAGCAGGTTTAGTGAAAGCTTTGTATGTGTGTTGTAGAGTACCTGAATTAAATTAAGTTTAAGAATCAAGTTTATAAGGAGTTAAAGAAAAAATGTCAGATTTAGTCTTATCTAGATTAAAAGAGGATAGTAACATAAACAAAGGACAAGTAGCAGTATGGGAAGACAAGGGGAAAAAAGCGTTTTTAGATGTAGCCGATAGTTTAGACTATCAAGCACCAGGACAGCTCAAAAATGTGAGTTCAGTGCCAACTATGTGGGCACGCCCTCTGGTTATGGAAATGGCTCTATATGACTCTAAACACCCAATTCATAAGCAAATGGTGAATCAGTGGCGAGGGATGTTAGCGGCGATCGCCCTAGCGGAAGTGGAAGGCTTTGATGATCTCAAAGTAGAAGTCATAGACCTAGTCAGAAAGAGCGATCCCTTCGCAAGAGCCCTCTATCAACTCATGCCAGACCCCGTTAACATTCTCTACACCAGAGACGATAAAGACTCTCCCACCCATAATCCCTGGGAAGATATTTATGTTTTCCGTTGGAATGGTAAACCCGTAGGGATGACTAGTCCGAGTACTTTAGTATGTCCTTCGGAAGAGGGAAAATGGCATGGCTTACGTTGGTGGAATGAACAAGATAACATGCTTCTAAGTCCAGAACAACATATTAACTATGAATCTAAGCAACTACTCTGGCGATGGTTAGAAAATATTCAACAAAGATTAAGCCAATATAGTGGCACAGGAAAAGCAGTAAACACCATTATCGGATTAATTAATGAGTTTCGCGCTGCTTTAGGAGTTGGCGGTAGTAATGTTTTGCCTCTCAGCCTCAGTCAAAACCCCGCATTCTTCGGCAATCAAATTAATATTGGGGCCTTAGAATTACTCAACTTCCCCATACAACAACCTCCTAAATCCTCTAATGTTAAAGTCATTAAAAGTCTAGAAAAAACCAATGTCAAACCCCTATTTATCGTTGATGAACATATAGCCGACCAATGGGGTAAACGTAAACAGGATATTTGGGTATACAAAGATCGCACCCTGGCATCAATTTCAATTAAGTGGGAAGAATTAGAAAACAAAAACAAAAACGACAACGGGGTAGTTGTTTGGGATGATGTTAATTTTATAACTACAGAAAATTTATTCTTACCCAACCTAAAATTTCTGGATTTAGAAGATGCCCTTCCTGGTGCTTTATTACCACAAATTAAAGAAAATCTGGTTTTCAATGGGGAAAAAATTACTCCTCTTCTTCCTCTTAATCCAATTTTCCTAGACTACTTCACCCCAGAAGATTTAGTCAGCAAAATTGAACTAGAACCCTTTAATAATGTTAACGGTCAAGGAGTCCGCATTATTCTCAACTTGCCTCTTTCAGGCATGGATGAAAAGAAACCCTTCCAAATCTATCGAGTGCAAAAAGAATATTTCCTCGAAGAAGAAAATTGTATTCAATATTTACCAGTTCTCACAGTTTGGCCTAACTTCCGAGCTCAAGGTTGGCAAGAATATTATACATTCTACTATGATGGTGACTACGGGGACAAAACCTTTAGCGTTCATTTTCCCAGAGAAAGAGCTAAAACCTTTCAATCACCCGACGGAACAGGTAACTATCAAATCTCTAGTTTAGATGCCATGCCCTCCGGTGTTATCTGTCAAGATAACTATCGTCAACCAATTGGTCTAATTCTTCTAGCAACTCCAGCACAAATTCAACCCAAGGGAACTTGGCGAGTGGGAGTAGATTTTGGTACATCCTTTAGCAATATTTATATCAAAAGCGAAAATTCTGATGAAATTCCTCTAGATATAAGTCAACAATTACAACTAAATATTACAGAAAGCCCCATTGCTACAAGATATCCCGCCTTACTAGAAAGCTTTATTCCCGCACAGTTTCTCCCCACAGGAGAACCATTACCCTTGTCCAGTGTATTAACAGTTAAGAATGGGGAAACAGATGGACATGAACTGTTACCAATTTTGGATGGTCGTGTTTATGTTCCTGACCCTAGCGACTTTAATCCCAGTAAAGAATGGATTAAACCAGATTTAAAATGGTCTAATATCAAATTCTCTAAAGTTTTTCTGCGCAATTTGGCTCTACTTGTTTCCGCCGCTGCTGTCAAAGCAGGTATGAATCGTATTGAATGGTGTATTTCTTATCCCACAGCCTTTTCTTATACTCAAGAACACACTTTTCATCGTAACTGGGAAGAAATAGCTGAAGAGTTAAACCCGAAAACAGGAATTAATTATGTAGCGCCTAAACTCGATGATAAACAGCGCTTTTGTACCGAGAGTGTTGCCCTAGCTCAATATTTCAACGACAAAGAAAAGTATCCACTCCTAAAAACTACTTGTATCGATATGGGAGGAGGAACTTCTGATATCTCCATTTGGGAAAAAAGAAAAATTGTTTATCAATGTTCCGTTTTATTTGCAGGTCGCAATATCTTCTCTCAATTTTTAGCCATGAATCCTGAATTTACCACAAAGTTGATTGGTAAAAACTGGAGCAGCATGAGCGAAACATCTCTAATGACAAACATCGATGTTTGGTTACGTCATTTTGCTCAAGATTGGTTGAAAACTCAACGTATTTACAAAAATGATGATGACTACTTCCAGCGCCTAATCACTTTAACCGCCATCGGAACCGCCGGACTATACTACTATGTGGGTTTAATCTTAAAAGTTCTTCACCAAGAAGGCAAGTATAGTCAATCTAAGATTACTCCAGTTTATATCGGTGGTAACGGTTCCCGCTTCCTTCATTGGCTCTCCCCCACTGGTACTTATAACGGTAATACAGACTTTAACAAGTTACTGAGTCTGATGCTTAGTAAAGCTTCTGGATTTACCAAAGATTCCGATAAGCCAGATACCACAGCCAAGACTCAATTAAGCACCAGACCAAAACATGAAGTAGCTTGTGGTTTAGTACTCAGTAAAACTGAACTTACTGGTATCACAGAAAACACAGAACGTTCTCCCATTGCAGGAGAAAGTTACTCCGTCGATTATAGTGACGAAGATGAAGAAGAATATCAAGAAAACTATGGGTGGGCTTCTAGAATTCAACTAACAGGAACTATCAATAGTTTTGAAATGAGTGAATTAAATAATCTCAAACAGTTTCTCTACGAATTCCATGCAGGCATCAATTCACTCAATATCCAAAGTGTTAAACCTCTGTCTAAATCAGACTATAAATTGCAAAAACCTAAAAATGACGATGGAGAAGCTACAGAAGATAAAAATAGTGATTTATGGGAGGAGGTTAAAGACCATTTAGATAATGAATTAATGGATATCAAAGGTGATGCCCGTGAGATTCGTTCAAAAACTCCTTTTATACTGGGATTGAATTCACTTCTATTTGTTTTAGGCAGAAGATGGTCTGAATCTAACCCCGATTAAGCTATATAGCCTTTTTAAGGCTGGTGAGGTACAAAGGTTATCCTTTTGAGGCAAGAGAGGCAAGAGAGTTAGGTACAACCTCATGAGTCCTTTGAAATGATATATCTAATTATTCCCCCTAATAATTATGGGGGAAATAAGCTAAGAAGCATTAAAACTGAATATTATCAAATTAACTGAAAAACCTGATAGTTCTCACTGTCCTAGTTCAATTTAGATACAAAAATAGCTTACCTATTATCAAAAATTGTAGGTTTCAGATTATACTAAAGATATCAAAATGAAAACTTTCATATTGCCAGTTTATACCCATGAGTAATCAATGTCCTGTTTGTGATACTCCTTATCAACTAGAAACACAAAAATGTCCAACCTGCGGTTGGGATTTGAGTATATATTCTCAATCTTCCTCCCAAAATTTAATCAACAAAGTTAGTTCAGTTCTTAATGATAAGGTTCCCAGAAGTGTAGAAGTTTGGGCTAAAAATAAGTGGAGAGAATTAAAACACTATGAAGTTGAACTGGATAAAAAAGAACAAGAAGCAAAGCTATGGAGAGCAGATATAGTCAATGAACTGAATATAAAAGTTAAGTTTTTAGAGCAAAAATTAGAGCATTTAGAAACAGCAGACAATCTAAAAGGTGAATTCTCTAAGTTAAGAAATGACATTTTTAATGATTTAGACCAAAGAATTCATCAGATAGTGAAACAATCCTTTGATGAGCTTAATTTTGACGAAAAATTCTGGGAAGTAAAACAATCCCTGATAAGTAAATTTTCCTCAACCCATTATACCTCAGTTTCTAATACATCACCATCAACTTCAGATGCTATAAGTTCCGAAAAACAGCCAGATTTAATTAGTGGGATTACCCCTGAAGCTCAATCTGTAATAGAAACATACTATGAAAACCCCGATTATTTAACTAAATACATATCAAAAGTTTCCCCAACCAAAGAAACCCTAGAAGATATTTATTTAAATAAAGCTGTTAATATTGTTTTTAAAAAATCTAATCAAAGCGATTTTTGGATTGTTACAATGTCTTCAGGAAATTATTACTTAGTTCCCGATATGAACTTAAAGATTAATACTAATATCAAAACTATTAGGATGATTTTTGAACTGCAAAATTATCGCGATGACCAACCTAAAGAATTCAAGTTGATTAAACCCGCTAAAGTATCATCCCATAATGATGAACAATGGCAACTTTTAGAACAAGGCTGTTTACAATTTTAATCTAACTTAATTAATTCTATAAATAATTATTTAGAGGTTTTTATGTTTAAAACAAAAGCAATAAAGTTATTAGTCCTAGCTGTATTGTTAGGTACTTTATTAACAGGGTGTAGATACAATCAAAAAAGTGATCCTCCTGTAATTCCGCCAGAACCTATCATTGATAAACCTGAACCTACAGGAAGTAGCTTAACAGAAGAACAGAAGAAGAATATCAAAGAAAGTTATCTAAACTTAGAAACAAAATATCGAGAATTTGCTGGAGATATTCCTGAAATAAAAAATGATGGTTCTTGTAGCCTAGAAAAAAACTACTGTAGTTTGAGTCAACTACTTAATAATCTTGCAACAGAATCCTCCAAACCGAATAAAAGACCTGAAGATATTGCCAGAGGATATTTAGGACAATCATACCAAAGTTTTAAAACTCTTGAGCAAGCAATTAGAGACTATAGTTCTAGTGTTGAGGGTTTAATATCTTCTCCAGATTTAACAATAAGTGAAGAACTTACTACCATAATAAATTATTTTGACACCAATATATTGTCTATAATTAATATTACAGAATTTCAAAATAAAAATGGTATGAAAGGAGATGGAATTTTAGGACAGCAGACTTATGAGAAATTAAAAACAACATTAGTAAATGAAACTCAGAATTTAGGAAATCAATTACAAGCAGTAAAAGCTAATTTAGAGAATCAAGGTATCAACTTTGACCCAACACCAAACCCAACACCAACACCAACACCAAACCCAACACCAACACCAACACCAACACCAACACCAAACCCAACACCAACACCAACACCAACACCAACAC
>NZ_JALKVM010000150.1:0-18642 GCF_057440575.1 Johannesbaptistia floridana | reverse complement strand
ATGAGCAAGTTTTAGCAGTAATGAGTAAATATTTTTCAACTGTATTTAGCCCTCGTCATCATTCTTCCCTTGAAGAATCATCCCCTTAAGTTGGCAAAATGCACCCAATCTTCTCATGCGCTCTCGATAATTATTTATCTTAGGTAATAAGTCTTTAAATCCTGACAAAACTTCTTCCGCAGAATCTAATAAATCAATTTGTCCTGCAAATTGTTGAGAATAATGAAAACGGTTGAAGAGTATTTGTACTAGCAACTCTCTTTTAGTTAAAGCATTGGCAATTTCTCCTGCCAACTCATCTTTAGTTATCCATTCTTTAAGCTGTTTTTCAGCTTCATTCCAACTATCATCATTTTTTTGACTATCTAAATAGCTTGCTAATTGTTGTACTGCTAAAGAGGTAGAATCCTGAGCATTCAAGCTATTAAAAATTTTAGATGCTTCTTCACCCGCTGTAATAGCAGCGTCTAAATTTCCCACAAAAGAGTAAGCAGTAGCTAAAAGTTGTAGATAACTACCACGGAGAAAATGAGGTGGTTTACAAGCTAGTGCTGCTTGGGCAATTTCAATCGCCTCTCCATAATTACCATTGCGAGTTAATAAATCTATTTGAGTCAAAAGAAAATTACTAGTGATTAATTCTATGCCAATTTCTTTGGCTAGATTAAACATTTGTTGACGATAGTTAGCGGCCAAGAGAAGATTACCATTTTCTATAGCAAATTGAGAAAGATCCATCAAAACACGCACTGCATTTTTAGGTAAATCTATTTCTTGATAGGCTTTTAAGCAAGACTCTAGAATTTGAGGACTAGCTAACTGCTGAATTATCTTTAAACGGGCTCTAACAGTTTGAATATCAATTAAACCATGTAAATGTTGTTTTTGTGAATAGAATTTTTCCGCTTGGTCTAAATTACTTTCAACTGCTTTTGAATCTCCCCCCGCAGCTAATATTTTCCCTGCACACTTTACATATATCTCCCCTGCTACATGAAAATAATGATTCTTTTCAGCTAGTTGGGCTACTTTTTTTAACTCATCTATACATTCTTGAAGATTGGGTAGATATTCAGCATAGGTTATTCGTGCCGCTAAAGATTCTTTGAGATAGCCTGCATTGGCTAATGTATCTGCTATCCCTGGTAAATTAATACGCTCTTGATTAACTAGCTCGGGTTTAATCTCACGGTAAACTCCAGCAAGCATGAGAATACGAATATATACTCGTTTCGCTTCCGCCCAAGCTACTGCATTAACTTGGTCTTTAAATTCTGCTAGAATTGATTCTCCCTGATTACGAGCCTCTAAAATAGGTTCTCCTTGATAAATTTGTCCTGAAAATTTTTCTAGAGTCAGAATTAATTGCTCTTCTGGAGTAGCAGTATTTAAATCAGCTCCCTTAAAAGCCGTCATTGCTTGATAAATATATCCTTGACGTAAGCGATTACGACCAATTTCTAAAGCAATTTGAGGGGAGGAAGTAGGTAAAAGATCTTGTAATTTAGCCGCATCTCGATAATTTCCTTGCTCTTGATATTTAAGCATCAATTGCAAAGTTTTATTTTCTTGTTCTGATAAAGATAAATTGTTACTAAACATTTTTTTATAAATTTAAGTCTGGAATAGGAATATAATTATGAATTGTTTGTTTGTTATTAAGTTGTTCTTCTATAAGATTAGTATTTGCAACTTCATTAGTAATAAAATTATTATTATCATTTTGTATATTGTCTGTTTTTAATAAGTTGATGTAGTAATCTTTATTTAGCCTTTTAATAATATTACTTCTTAGTAGCTCTAATATTTTGTTGAATTCTTTTTCCCTACCAATAAATTTACTGTAGTCAGGTTGAGGTAAATTGTGACGCAGAGTAGTATAAGTTACTTTTCTATTATTATCTAGGTTAAGAACTAGTTTTTTCCACTCATCTTTGGTCAAACCTGCAACTTCATCAGCAAGGTCCGTCAGTCTTTGACGATATTCTAAACCGAATAGCTTCAAATCTTCTGAGTCTGCTAGTTCTCTCAAGAAATTCTTCAAGGAGGTTTGCCCTTGAGAAAATAACAATTTTATTAATTGATTAAGAAAGACAAGTTTACTTCCTTCCCAAGTGATTTGGGGACTTAAATAATCAAACCCAATCAACGTTATTAATGCTTCTCGTTGAGGAACTGTTTCTGTATGGGGTATTTGCGATAAAAAGCTTAACAGTTTGGATTTCAAGGACTTAGTTTTAGTTTCAGTCATTTTGAGAATTAAAAGCTCTATTTTGTTTGTATATTTATAGCAATTCCCCTACTCATGAGGTACATTTTTTGTTTCTTCCCATTCCTTGTTTTTTATTTCCTATTCCCTAAGCCGTTAATCTATGTAATTCAGTATACTGAAAAACGCTATAACATTTCTCTGATTTGTGAAGGCAAATCCGACAGGATTTTATTTATTAGTATACCTTCATTTCTGAAGTAACGTTGTTGGGTAGTAGGTTCAAGAATATTCCCCCCAGCATGATGAAGAGCCTATCCCCATTTCTCACTATAATTAATTACTTGACAAAGCAGTATTGACACGATCCCTGTATTACAAGCTTATCGAAATTTTAATAATGTATAATTAACGAGTAACTGCTCACTGTTCACTGCTCACTGAATCATGGATAACCAACAACTCTCTTTAATTTTACAACAACTCAAAAACTCCCTAAAAGAACTTTATCGAGAAAGCTTAATTGATGTGATTCTTTTTGGTTCTTATGCCAAAAAAACGGCTCATAAAGACTCTGATATTGATATTTTAATTGTCTTAAATTATGAATTTAATCTTGATGAAGAAATCGCTAAAACCAGTCAGCTTATTGCCAATTTTTGCTTAAAATATGACGTTTTAATTAGTCGTTTATTTATGAGTCAAACTTATTATCAAAACCATCAGAGTGCTTTAGTAAGAAACATTCATCAAGAAGGAATTAAAATATGACCCCACAGCAACAAAACCTCCTTAATAAAGCACAAGAAAACTGATTTCAATTAAACACTACATTCTATTTTAGAATCGTATCTGCAAAGAAATTTACTGAATATGGTTTTACTTATTTGGCTATAATTTTATTTAAGTATAAAGTTAATTAACTAAATAATTAACTAAAGTCGAAAAAATATGAAAAGTTAGTCCACAAAAAATTATTGCAGGAGGCAGCGATATCAAGGGAGAAGGTCAAGATTAGGGCCAAAGTAATGAATTATTCGCCTATTTTATTAGCTAAATGTCTATTTGGTGCGTTACGGCAATTAATTATATTATTTTGAATTTCCGAAGTTTTATGTCTGCCTAACGCACCCTACAATCTATAGCTGATGTCGTAGGTTGGGCCCTTGGTTACTACACCCAACAATCTACCTGGTTGTCTCCAGCTATTATGTGTTGGGTTGCACTTTGTTTAACCCAACCTACTAGTCGTAGGTTGGGTTGAGGAACGAAACCCAACAATCTACCTGGTTGTCTCCAACTATTATGTGTTGGGTTGCACTTTGTTTAACCCAACCTACTAGAGGGATAGTCGTAGTCTCCAGCTATTATGTGTTGGGTTGCACTTTGTTTAACCCAACCTACTAGTCGTAGGTTGGGTTGAGGAACGAAACCCAACAATCTACCTGGTTGTCTCCAACTATTATGTGTTGGGTTGCACTTTGTTTAATCCAACCTACTAGAGGGATAGAAAAACATTTTTCACCTCTTGCCTTTTCTCCGCGCTAGACGCTATAGAGATTGATTTAAGATAGCGATCGCCAATATATTAAATTTCGTAAACTATAAGATTAAAAAATATCATTATATTTTATATTGTCAAATGCGTCATAGTTCTCTATGATTTTTTTAGATAGTTCTCTATGGTTTTTATAGCTAGGTAAGTAACATCAGAGGTGATAGTTTATTAACTTTCGCTAGTTAAAGAAAAATCAAGATTGAGAAACTAAGGCTAATCAGGCAAAAAACCTGAAAACAACAGAATTTGAGCCTCAATAAGCCTCCCTTCAGAGGAGATTAAGACTGAGTTACTGTTTGAACCAAAAAATCACTAGTAAATTGTGCTTTAAGTAAAAAAAGGAAGTAAAAAAATGCCCATCGCCGTAGGAATGATTGAAACATTAGGATTTCCCGCAGTAGTAGAAGCAGCAGACGCAATGGTAAAAGCTGCGCGAGTAACTTTAGTAGGTTACGAAAAAATTGGGACAGGGAGAGTAACGGTAATTGTAAGAGGAGACGTATCAGAAGTACAAGCGTCAGTAGGAGCAGGAATAGAAGCGGCGAACCGTGTAAACGGTGGAGAAGTATTATCTACCCATATCATCGCTCGTCCCCATGAAAACCTGGAATATGTTCTGCCAATTCGTTACACCGAAGAAGTAGAACAGTTCCGAACCTATTAACAAGAAATAGTATCTACCCCAAGAGCTGTGGTCTAAAAAATCACCAAGAGAGAAAGAAGATAGTCAAATGTCCTGATTGAGTACATTGACTATTACAACCATAAATAGTAGGAGAAAAAGTATATGTCAATTGCCGTAGGAATGATTGAAACATTAGGATTTCCAGCAGTAGTAGAAGCAGCAGACGCAATGGTAAAAGCTGCGCGAGTAACTTTAGTAGGTTACGAAAAAATTGGGACAGGGAGAGTAACGGTAATTGTAAGAGGAGACGTATCAGAAGTACAAGCGTCAGTAGGAGCAGGAATAGAAGCGGCGAACCGTGTAAACGGTGGAGAAGTATTATCTACCCATATCATCGCTCGTCCCCATGAAAACCTGGAATATGTTCTGCCAATTCGTTACACCGAAGAAGTAGAACAGTTCCGAACCTATTAACAAGAAATAGTATCTACCCCAAGAGCTGTGGTCTAAAAAATCACCAAGAGAGAAAGAAGATAGTCAAATGTCCTGATTGAGTACATTGACTATTACAACCATAAATAGTAGGAGAAAAAGTATATGTCAATCGCAGTAGGAATGATTGAAACCCTGGGATTTCCAGCAGTAGTAGAAGCAGCAGATTCTATGGTCAAAGCAGCCAGAGTAACTCTAGTAGGCTATGAAAAAATTGGGACAGGAAGAGTGACCGTAATTGTAAGAGGAGACGTATCAGAAGTACAAGCTTCAGTAGCGGCAGGAATAGACAGCGTGAGAAAAGTAAATGGTGGTCAAGTATTATCGCACCATATTATAGCTCGTCCTCATGAAAACCTAGAATATGTCTTGCCAATACGTTACACTGAAGAAGTGGAGCAATTCAGAGAAACAGTTAATCCCAGACCTCTGAGAAGACCATAAAAAATACTAGGGATTAACTAAAGATAAACCCATGCAAATCGCCAAAGTCCTCGGCACAGTTACAAGTACAGTCAAAGCCCCAACCCTAGGGCACAGTAAATTATTACTCATACAGTATGTAGACGCCCAAGGCGAACTGACAGCTAATTATGAAGTAGCCTCTGACGTAGTTGGGGCAGGAGAAAGTGAATGGGTATTAGTAACTAGAGGAAGTGCAGCTCGTAAAGAAAGTGGTCACCAAAACAGATCTGTAGATGCAATGATAGTGGGAATTATTGATAGAGTAACCGTAGGAAATAGACCGCTTTATAGCAAAAGACAGCAAGAATACCGAATATAAAGCAAAAAAGTTAGACAGCAAACAAGTTAGCCAAAAATTAGGAGGATAATATCTATGGTAGTCCGCAAAACGGCGGCGCCGCCAACTCCTTGGTCAAAAGATCTTGCAGAACCTCGGATAGACGAAACAGCCTATGTAAATTCGTTCTCTTATTTAATAGGAGACGTATACATAGGACCAGATGTATTGATATCTCCAGGGACTTCAATTAGAGCAGACGAAGGAAGTCCATTTTATATAGGCGACTCCACCAATATTCAAGATGGAGTAGTAATCCATGGACTAGAAAAAGGAAGAGTAACAGGGGATAATAACAAAGAATACTCAGTGTGGATAGGAAAACAAAACTGTATAACCCACATGAGTTTGATTCACGGTCCTGCTTATATCGGTGATAACTGTTTCATCGGTTTTCGCTCAACAGTGTTCAACGCTAAGTTGGGGGAAGGGTGTATAGTGATGATGCACGCTTTAATTCAAGATGTAGAGATACCAGCGGGAAAATATGTACCGTCAGGAGCAGTAATTACCAATCAGCAACAAGCAGACCGTCTACCAAATGTGCTAGACAGCGATCGCGACTTTGCCCGGCACGTAGTAGAAATTAATATTGCCCTAAGACAAGGTTATCAATGCGCCAAAAATCAGTCTTGTATTCTTCCCATACAAGAACAAATTAAAAACAAAATTGACACAGAAAATAATAACGGAAATAATCATACTGCACCAGCTATGAGTTTAAATGGAAACATCCAAGAGCATGTACGTAACTTGTTAGCTCAAGGATATAAAATCGGAACAGAATACGCAGACAAACGCCGCTTTAAAACTAAATCCTGGTTAAGTGGTCCTACAATTACTGGACAAAGGGAAACACAAGTAATGGCAGAATTAGAAACATTACTCAGTGAGCACCCGGGAGAATATGTACGCTTAATTGGTATTGACCCCCAACAAAAACGCCGAGTTTTAGAATTAATTATGCAACGTCCCGAAGACGAACCAATTGCTACTTCCTATCACTCGTATAATAGCCACTACTCACCAGTAAATTCTAGTAAAACTAACTCCAGCTACAATAACCATAACTCAAACACCGTAGACAACGACATCAGTTCACAAATACGGTCTTTAGTACAACAAGGTTATCAAATAGGTCTAGAACACGCAGATCAGCGTCGCTTTAAAACTAAATCTTGGCTAACAGGAGGTATTTTTACTAGTACTCAACCAGATGCAGTACTTCAGGAAATAAACGCGAGTCTCCCACAACACCAGGGAGAATACGTGCGCCTAATCGGCATCGACCCCCAGGCAAAAAGCCGCCTTATGGAAGTAATTGTTCAACGCCCTGATGATTCTCAACCCAAACTTAGCAGTAATTCCACAGGCAATGGCAATTATCAACAAAAGTCTACCAGAACCACTGACAACTATCTGATCAATAAAACCCTAGATAGCGAAGTGATTGAACAAGTACGCAGCTTACTCGCTCAAGGCTATAAAATAGGCACAGAACACGCCGACAAACGTCGCTTTAAAACAAAATCTTGGCAAAGCTGCGCCCCCATCGATAGCCAAAGAGAATCAGAGGTACTTAGCGCTTTATCAGCTTGTTTAGCCGAACACCAAGGGGAATATGTACGACTTCTAGGAATTGATGATAAACATAAACGCCGCGTGCTGCAAACAATTATTCAACGTCCTGAAAGTAACGGCACTTCCCAACATTCAGCTCCCTCCTACTCAAGTAAACAGAGTAGCAACTATAGCAATACCAATGGCAATGGGTCAACCCCCTCTACTAACAATAGTAAATTAGATAGAGAAGTGATTGATCAAGTACAAGGATTACTCGCTCAAGGCTATCAAATAGGCACAGAACACGCCAGTAAACGCCGCTTTAAAACAAAATCTTGGCAAAGCTGTGCTCCAATTGAATCTAAACAACCCTCAGAAGTGATTTCAGCTTTGAATAGTTGTTTAGAAGAACATCATGGAGAGTATGTTCGCCTAATCGGTATTGATACTGAACAAAAACGTCGTGTTATGGAAACGATTATTCAACGCCCATAGCTATAAAATGCGGAAGTATTGAGATTTTTTGTCTTATTTCCGCTTTCTTTTCTCTTTAATCGATTCAATTACCTCAACTTATCCCTTTTTAACAAAGCCCAAGTTGGGGATTGATTAACTAAAAATGATCAAACCCATGTATTTGCCTTCAGTGCAACCAGTTAACAATCTCGATGTATATATTAATGGTGATGTCGAAGTAGATTCTCAAGCAATTATTGCCTCAGGTGTGATTCTTCAAGCTACTAGAGAAAGCAAAATTGTGATTAAAGCAGGTGCTTGTTTAGGAATGGGCACTGTAATTAATGCCTTTCAAGGAACTGTGGAAATAGGACCAGGCGCAATTATCGGCGCAGGAGTTTTAATTATCGGTAATTGTACTATTGGGGCTAATGCTTGTATAGGCACGGCAAGCAGTATTATTAATTACTCGGTTAAATCTATGGAAGTTATTCTCCCTGGTTCCTTACTAGGCGATCGCTCTCGTCAAGTAGATGAGTATTCCCAGGACCTAGCTTCTTCTACTCACTCTCATAATTCTAAGTCTACGGAAGTTTCTGCTAACTCATCGAGTCCACCAGAAACTCAAACTACTCACTCTGCTAACTCATCGAGTCCACCAGAAACTTCTTCTACTCACTCTGCTAACTCATCGAGTCAACCCGAAACTTCTTCTACTTACTCTGCTAACTCATCGAGTCAACCCGAAACTTCTTCTACTTACTCTTATAACTCTAATTCTACTGAAATCTCTAACAATTCCGCAAATGGTTCCGATAGTCCTCACCCTGAGGCGGATTCTCAGAATTCCTCTGAAGATAGTTTACAAGACCCATCAAATCATAAAAATTCCCCAGTTATAGGTGAAATGTATATTAATCAACTCTTGTTTACTCTTTTTCCAGGAAATAAATCTTTGCGTAATAATCAAGAACAAAAATAATAATTTACTCCCCTTTTTTTGTTTTTGACAAACTATCTGAGTTATTTTTGATTTTTCTGTTACTAAAATCCCATGTTTCTCTGACAATAATAAGTTTTGAAATAATTTAAATAAGTGAGCACTCACTTGTATAAATGTAAAGTTTTATCAAAAAAAAAGAGTTGTCAAGTAATCTAAAACTAAAACAAAAAAATACAAGAGTTTGGGGCTCTTGCTAGAAGTGATAGTAGTTTATTGCATTTTATAAACTCAGCAAAATTCTTGTAACTACTATGACTTAATTATCTTACTTTGGGGTTTATGTAGTACAATAATTATTGATTAGTAAACAGGATAGACAAGCAAAAGAAAAATTAACTAAAAAATAAAAAAAAAATTGTTAATAAAATAAAGATTCATGTTAGGATAAGACACGAAATAAATAAACCGTTAGTCAATTGACTGTAAACGGTAACAAGAGAAGCAAAAATAAAAAAAGCTTCTTCAAAATATGCTCAAAAAACAAAAGCAAAAAGCTTTTTGATAAATGGAGGAATAAACCAAATGGTGCAAGCAAAATCAGGCTCTGGCTTCCAAGCTGGGGTAAAAGACTATAGATTAACTTATTACACACCCGACTATACTCCCAAAGACACAGATATTCTTGCAGCTTTTCGGGTAACTGCTCAACCGGGTGTTCCTCCAGAAGAAGCAGGAGCAGCAGTAGCCGCAGAATCTTCTACAGGTACTTGGACAACAGTATGGACAGATAACTTAACAGACCTAGATCGCTATAAAGGTCGTTGTTATGATATAGAGCGCATACCAGGAGAAGATAATCAATTCTTCTGCTTTATTGCTTATCCTCTAGATTTGTTTGAAGAAGGTTCAGTAACAAATATGCTGACTTCTATCGTAGGGAACGTGTTTGGCTTCAAAGCACTCAAAGCTCTTCGTTTGGAAGATTTACGTATACCAGTAGCGTATATGAAAACCTTCCAAGGACCACCCCACGGAATCACAGTAGAAAGAGATTTATTAAATAAATATGGTCGTCCCCTACTAGGTTGCACAATCAAACCAAAATTAGGACTTTCAGCGAAAAACTATGGACGTGCCGTATATGAGTGTTTACGCGGTGGTCTAGACTTCACCAAAGATGACGAAAATATCAACTCTCAACCCTTTATGCGTTGGCGCGATCGCTTTTTGTTTGTAGCTGACGCAGTACACAAAGCTCAAGCAGAAACCAACGAAATCAAGGGACACTACCTCAACGTAACTGCACCCACTTGTGAAGAAATGCTAGAAAGAGCAGAGTTCGTTAAAGAACTAAAAATGCCTATTTTGATGCACGACTATCTAACTGGTGGATTTACAGCTAACACTACCTTAGCTAAATGGTGCCGTCGTAATGGTATCTTAATGCACATTCACCGCGCTATGCACGCAGTAATTGACCGTCAGAAAAATCATGGTATTCACTTCCGTGTTTTAGCTAAATGTCTACGTATGTCTGGTGGTGACCACCTTCACTCCGGTACAGTTGTAGGTAAACTAGAAGGAGAACGAGGAATCACTATGGGTTTTGTTGACCTAATGCGTGAAGACTTCGTTGAAGAAGATCGCTCCCGTGGTATTTTCTTCACTCAAGATTGGGCTTCCATGGCTGGAGTGATGCCTGTAGCTTCTGGTGGTATTCACGTATGGCACATGCCAGCTCTAGTAGAAATCTTCGGTGATGATTCCTGCTTACAATTTGGTGGTGGAACCTTAGGTCACCCTTGGGGTAATGCTCCTGGTGCAACTGCTAACCGTGTTGCCCTAGAAGCTTGTATTCAAGCTCGTAACGAAGGTCGTAACCTAGCTCGTGAAGGTAACGATGTAATTCGTGAAGCAGCTCGCTGGTCACCTGAACTTAAAGTGGCTTGCGAACTTTGGAAAGAAATTAAATTTGAATTTGAAGCAGTAGATACACTCTAATTTTGAATTGGTTGTTAGTTTAAAAATAAAGTTTAAACAAAAATAAGACTAACAACTATATTCACTAGTATTCCCGGTTGGGACAGTTTAGGAGTTCAATGTATCCCAAAAAAGTTGCAGAAGAAACCGCTAAAGTTATACAAAGTTATTTAACTTACCAAGCAGTCAAGACGATTATTGCTCAATTGTCAGAAACTAACCCTAATATGGCAATTTGGTTAACTGATTATTCTTCAGGTAACCGCATCCAAGACGGAGAAGCCTATTTAGAAGGACTGATGTTAGAGCATAAGGATCTAGTTATGCGTATCATGGAAGTAAGACAACATCTTGCCGAACAGGTTCTAGATTTAATCCCAGAAATGGTACGTCACAACTTAAATCAATCAGATCTTAGCAATCGTCGCCAGCTTTTAGAGCGTCTTACTCAGTTCCAACCATCTAACTCTTCAGAAACAGATTCTTCTCAAGAACCTCTCGATTAACTTTTTTTTCAACTCATTCAAAGAAGATAAAGCCAATGAAAACATTACCTAAAGAACGACGTTACGAAACTCTGTCTTATTTACCTCCTTTAACTGATCAGCAAATTACTCGTCAAATTGAGTATATGATTGACCAAGGTTATATTCCTGCTATTGAGTTTGAAGAAAATCCTCAACCTAGCGATCACCATTGGACTCTTTGGAAATTACCTCTTTTTGAAGCTCGTACTTCTCAAGACGTTCTATCTGAAGTACGCGAATGCCGTTCTGAGTACCCTAACTACTATATTCGTGTTATTGGTTTCGACAACATTAAACAATGTCAAACCGTTAGCTTCATTGTTCACAAACCCAATAGCAACCGCTACTAATTCCCATCTTTCACTCTATTAGTTAAATTCTCTCTACTATCTTTTTTGATGGTAGGGAGAATTTTTATTTTAATTCTCATAGTTTTTTTAACTTCTACTCAGAAAGGCTTAAGCTTACTTTTGATATCATAAATAACTAATGAGTTAAATAAATTGACATCAATAGCATGAATACTACTGATATTATCGCTTTAATACATCCTGTATTGGCTGTAGCTTTTGTTTTTCCGATCATCGGCATAGTCAGTCTCTTTGCTTGGCAAACTCGTCAAAGACGATTACAAGTTAAAGAAGGGAATAAAAGTAAAATTCCGGCTGTAGTCGGAAGGGAACACGTACAAATAGGGCGTTGGTTAACAGGTAGTGTAGTTATTGTCTCCTTAATAGGCTTAGCCTATCCTATTGGGGACAATATTATAAAAAACCAACTCTGGAATGAAAACCTGTTTCAGGTTATATTTATTGCTTTAGTTTTTATTTTTACTTTTGCTAGTTTAGTTTTACTTTACCAAGCTAAACAGAAACTATGGCGAGCCGTTTTTGCCACTCTTACTGGTATGGGTATCGTCATTTTAGGATGTCAAGATGGAGTGTTTAGACGTACCAACGAATGGTATATTTCTCACTACTACTATGGGGTAACTGTGGCTCTATTGATGGTATTTTCTCTAGCAATTGTAGAAGAAATTTATAAAGATCGTTCTCAGCGTTGGCGCTATGTTCATATTATCTTAAATTGTCTAGCTTTACTGCTGTTTATTGGACAGGGAGCTACTGGTGCTAGAGATTTGTTAGAAATACCTCTAAGTTGGCAAAAACCTACTGTCTATAGTTGTGATTTTGCCAATAAAACTTGTCCTCAAAGCATGATTATGCCTCCAGAAGATTCTGTGGCCAAAAGTTTAGAACAAGATAACTAAATGAATTCACGGTAACAAATCTATAGGGTATAATTTCATTTAGTTTGAGGTACTGAATTATTTAAAGTACAATGTATATATTTAAAGCTACTTTCTTCTATGACCACCGTCTTTGACGTTTTTAAAGCTTGCTCATACGCAGTTTCAAACAACTTACTGATTAAACGCGAAAGCCAGAAAGACAAAGAGTTTCACTTTCAAAACTGGGTTCGCGACCAAATTAGTAATACAGAGCATCTTTTTGAACAAGGAGGTAGAAATAGTTATCGGTGATTTTCGTTTTGTCAATAAAACCGAAGGCATAGAAGTAAAGGGACTTTCATATCCAGGCAGATGGATAAACTATGACTGTAATAGTCAAATTCCCTCCGGCTATTACAACGGTCGCACTATTTACTATGTTTTTGGACGCTACCCCAAGAAACCAGATGGAAATAGATATCCGGCACTAGATTTAGTAGTTTGTCATGGCGATTTCTTAAATGCTGACAAAGACTATCAACACGAAAACAAGAATATCAAGTCATTCGGAAGCTATGGTGACATTATGATTCGCGATCGCAAAATGTACGTGGCCCCTAACCTTACCTCAGACCAAAGCATCTTTATCTACCGAGTTAATTTATGAGTAAGCCAAGTGCTATAAATCCTGATAATTACAATAATTGGTTAGCTACTGTCAAAGCGAAAATAAGGCAGGTTCAATTAAAAGCAGCAGTAGCGGTAAATAGAGAGTTATTATTGTTTTATTGGGAATTAGGAGCAGATATTGTTGAAAAACAAAAAAATAGTAATTGGGGAGATGGCTTTCTTAAAACTTTGAGCAAAGATTTGATGTCGGAATTTACAGAAATGAAGGGTTTTTCTGTCCGTAATTTAAAATATATTAGACAATGGTATAGCTTTTATTTTAAGTATAATTTAATTGGGCAACAGCCTGTTGCCCAAATTGAAAATAATCCAATTAATCAAATATTTAATGTTCCTTGGGGGCATAATATTGCGATTATTTCAAAATGTAAAAATATTGATGAAGCCTTATTTTATGTTAATAGTACGGTTACTCATAATTGGAGTAGAAATGTTTTAGTTCATCAGATAGAAAGTAATTTATACCAAAGAGAAGGAAAGGCAATTAGTAATTTTTCTAAAACCTTGCCGAATCCTCAGTACTTCTTAGCCTTATACAGGGCTTAGTCACCCTATTATTACCATTAATAGACAATTAAATTTTAAATTTTGCAGCTTTTAGTGCTTGGAGTAGATTTTGGGTTTAAAAGTCAAAATGACTGAAAGTCTTGATATACAAAGGATACCGAGTTTTGATTTAATTTCTAAAAACCCTAGGGCGATCGCCTGTAGGTTGGGTTAACGCTAGGGCGATCGCCTGTAGGTTGGCGATTGGGTTTTTAAATTGACAATCGGACAATAATATAATGTCCGAAAATAAACAGATGAGAGGAAATGAGTTTATTAAACTCAAAACTTATTACTTCAAAACTCCAAAACTTCAAGACTTATTACTTCAAAACTCCAAAACTTCAAGACTTATTACTTCAAAACTCAACCCCCACCAGTAACTTTGGGTAAAGATGCAAGATCTCAGTCAAGATGATTTAAAGGGGGTGTAAATACAGATGACAAATTTTGCTTTGACAATTCAACTAACACCAGATAATGAAGATGGAGGGTATGTAGTCACCTTTCGAGATTTACCAGAAGCTATTACACAAGGTGATTCTATTTCCGAATGTCTCACAGAAGCAGTAGATTGTTTATCTGAAGCGATCGCCGCCCGAATTGATGATAACTTAGATATACCGAATCCATCATCTCCTCTAGAAGCAGAATATTTAGTTGAACTTCCTTTAACAATGGTATTTAAAGCCTTATTGTATTTAGCATTTCGAGAAACTAATATCAATAAAACTCAATTAGCCCATAAACTCAATTTAGATGAAAAAGAAATAAGACGGATTCTAGATCCTCGTCATAGTACAAAATTATCAACCATAGAACGAGTTTTATTAACTTTAGGAAAAAAAGTAGAAGTGCGAATTGTTTAATGGATAAAAGGCGAACGCTTGTTTGGGAGGGCGATGTCGCAGACATCCGCGTTCGCAGTGCGCCTTCGTAGGTTGGGCCCTTGGTCACTACACCCAACAAACATGAGTAATGAGTAACGAGTTTTGAAGTAATGAGTAAGAAGGTAGCCTGTACGTAGCCTGTAGGTTGGGCAGGGAGATAACCCAACATGATGAGTAATGAGTTTTGAAGTTTTGAAGTAATGAGTAAGAAGGTAGCCTGTACGTAGCCTGTAGGTTGGGCCATTGGTCACTACACCCAACATTATTCTGGTAATGTCTCAATGCTATGTGTTGGGTTGCACTTCGTTTAACCCAACCTACAATATGAGGAAAGATTTTTAAATTGGGGTGGGGTGCGATGCGATGCGATCTCTTTTTCATATCCCTTGATTTGGGGGACTTTTTTCAAGAATGCGATAAGAGGCGATCACTTTTTGAAAGTGCGATCGCCTGTAGGTTGGGTTGACGTAAGGAAACCCAACACAATCAACCATAAAAAACCACCTTGGCTTGTTTTGTATTTGTTGCACTTCGTTTAATCCAATATAAAACCTATTATTCCAACCATTTTGTGTGTTCGGTTTCACTATGATTTTGGGGAATAAGATATAATCAAAAAACTAAAAAGAATGAAGCCATTATGAGTTACCGCAATATTATTACCATTGAACCTGGAAAGCGAAGTGGAAAACCCTGTATTCGGGGAATGCGTATAACAGTGTATGACATTCTCGAATATTTAGCCGGAGGAATGACAGAAGCAGAAATTTTGGAAGATTTTTCAGAATTAACCTCTGAGGATATTAAGGCTTGTCTAACTTTTGCGGCGGAAAGTTGAATTTTTTAATAGTGAAATAGAAAGCATTTTAGTATTAAACTAAGTTATACCCATTATTTTGGGGGGTATCTTCAAGGCGCTCCCTTTTTAGGCGCAGGGCTGTTTTGTTCTAAAATTTTGTTGTAAGCTAAAAGCTAGACACAACAAAAGTTTACGCTCTTTTTAGCTATCATTAGAAAAAAGGGGATTTATTATTAGTAAAAAATCCCCTCTCCCTGCTCAGAAGCTCCCGTGCTCCGGTGCTTCTCCTCACCATTTTCTTTGTCAAGAACGAAACAGCCCTGCTTTTTAGGCGGGCGATCATTGTTTGAGAATGCGATCGCTTTAGGGAATGCGATCATTATTAAACTGTCGCTTTTTGTCAACCAGGAAGTTCAGATATACAGGTAATCTCGCTCCACAAGACAAAAAGGAATTCAGCAAAATGTTCAACAAGCGATCGCCGATTTTGGCAACAGTACTAAGTTCGGTTAAGTTAAATTAATAGATAGTAAACTGCTAAAATCAACAGTATTTATGACTCATCCACTCTATGTAGCATTTATTTGGCATCAACATCAACCTTTATATAAATCTCGCAATAGTCTTGGGGAAGGAGATAAATACCTCTTACCCTGGGTTAGATTACACGGCACTAAAGATTATTTGGATTTAGCATTACTCCTAGAAAGATATCCTAAGCTGCACCAGACAATCAATTTAGTACCTTCTTTGATTTTGCAGTTAGAAGATTATGTAGCCGGAACAGCTCTAGATCCCTATTTAGAACTTACTCTCACACCAGTTGACCAGTTAACTACTAGTCAAAAACAATATATCATAGAACACTTCTTCGATGCCAATCACCACACTCTCATCGATCCTCATCCTCGCTATGCTCAATTGTACAGCCAAAAACAGGAAAAAGGGCCAGATTGGTGTATAAAGAACTGGACAAAACAAGATTATAGCGATCTTCTAGCTTGGCATAATTTAGCTTGGATTGATCCTCTATTTTGGGATGACCCAGAAATATATCATTGGCTAAAACAAGGAAAAAACTTTACCCTCAGCGATCGCCAACGCATTATTAGTAAACAGCGTGAGATAATTAGTCGTATCATTCCTCAACATCGGCGAATGCAAGAAGCCGGACAACTAGAAATAACCACCACTCCCTACACTCATCCGATTTTACCACTCTTAGCAGATACCCAATCTGGACGAGTTGCTATACCAGATCTCCCTCTTCCCCAAAAACGTTTTCATTGGTCAGAAGATATTCCTCGACATTTAGAAAAAGCTAAACATATATACTCAGAGAGATTTGGAGTGGCACCCCGAGGTTTATGGCCCTCCGAACAGTCCGTTAGTCCTGCTATTCTCCCAGATATCGCTAAAGCTGGTTTCCACTGGATTTGCTCCGATGAAGCAGTATTAGGATGGACTATTGACCATTTCTTCCATCGCGACGAATCTGGAAACGTTTACGAACCTGAACTACTATATCGTCCCTATCGCCTGATTACCTCCTACGGTGAACTAGCTATAGTCTTTCGAGATCATCGCCTTTCTGATTTAGTTGGTTTTACCTACAGCGGCATGGATACTAAAGCAGCTGTATCTAATCTCATTGGACACTTACAAAGCATCAAAACCAGATTACACGAACACAATCAACAAGAACATCCCTGGTTAGTTACCATTGCTTTAGATGGAGAAAATTGTTGGGAATATTATCCTGAAGATGGCTTACCTTTTTTAAGTAGTCTTTATGAACAATTAAGTCAACAAAATGATATTAAACTAGTCACGGTTTCTGAATTTTTACATAAGTTCCCCCCCTCAGCGCTGATTTCTACCAATGAATTACATAGCGGTTCTTGGGTAGATGGTAGTTTCACAACTTGGATTGGCGATCCTATTAAAAACAAAGCTTGGGATTTTCTCACAGAGGCAAGAGAAGTACTCGCTAAACATCCCGAAGCTACACCGGAGAATAACCCTGAAGTTTGGGAAGCCTTAGACGCCGCTGAAGGTTCTGATTGGTTTTGGTGGTTCGGTGAAGGACATTCTTCTAATCAAGATGCCATCTTCGACAAATTATTCCGCGAACATTTAGCCAGTATTTATCGTTCCCTCAATGAAAAAATTCCTGCCTATTTGTATCAACCTCTAGAAGTTCATCGTGAAAAGCACAAAACTACTCCTCAAAGTTTTATTCAGCCTGTAATTAATGGCCAAGGAGACACCCAAGATTGGGATAAAGCTGGACGCTTGGAAATCGGCGGCGCTAGAGGTACCATGCACCAAAGTAGCGCTATTCAGCAAATTTTCTACGGCTGGGACCATTCTCACTTCTATTTTCGTATCGATTCTAAACGAGGCAGCAAGTGGGGAGAAGATTTGCCCACACAACTACATTTATTTTGGTACTATCCTGGATTAACTCAAATTAATAGTTCTATTCCCCTAGGTGGTGTTCCTAATCAAGCTCCCGTTAATTATCTCTATCATCATCATCTCGGTATTGATATCCCTACTCAATCTATTTGGCTAGAAAAAGCAGGAGATAATTATTCTTGGCAATCTCTCCACACTAATAGTAGTTATGCTGTTGATGAATGTTTGGAATTGGCAGTTCCTTGGGAAGATATTCATGTTCAACCTGACTATCAATTAGAATTGCTCCTAGTTTTAGCTAACTCTGGTCAATTTCATAGCTATTTACCTGAAAATAATTTAGTTAAATTAGTTGTCCCCTAAACTTTTTTAATTGAATTAAAAACACGAAAGAGGCGATTACTGTTTGGGATCAGCCTCTTTTTCTACATCTAATCTAGTATGTTCTTGTAATAAATACCTATTTTACTTGCTAAAAAGTAAATAAATATAAACATTAGATATTCTTTATTTTTCTTGAGTATATAATAAAAGCATAGATAAATTTTCAAACTTTACTATGAGAGCGATCGCTGCGGAGGAAATAAGCCATGAAACTGTTTAATTATCTACAAGAAACTTTTCAAGATCTTGGCTATGCTGTAGTTAGATTATTTAGTCCTAATGATGATAATTACCGCTTCTAAAAATCTACTCAAATTTACTCAAACAGCAAAATAAGACAGAAAAAAGTCAGCGGTATATCTTTTGCCATGTAAAGTGTTTTTACTCCTTGCCAATTACTCGGTACTCTGTATCACTGACACAGACTCAATAATTGGCTTAACCTTACATGCCCAGTTAGGGTACACTTCGATACGATCAAAGGTATCCCTCTTTATGTATCCAAGTTCAGCTTTAAATAGTTTAT
>NZ_JALKVM010000149.1:0-18722 GCF_057440575.1 Johannesbaptistia floridana | reverse complement strand
TTGCAGGAATGGTTAGGGTTTGATTTTGAGTGGTAGCATAGTTATCATCTACTGCTACTGGAGGAGTATTTTGCCCTGCTACCTGGATGGTTACTGTGGCTACATTAGAATCATCTGTGCCATCATTAGCAATATAAGTAAAGGTGTCAGTACCCGTGAAGTCGGTATCTGGAGTGTAGATAAAAGAACCATCACTTTGTAAACTCAGGGTCCCGTCAGTCACATCTCCTACTAAAATAGCTGTGAGAGAATCTCCATCGTCGTCAGTATCATTCTCTAACACACCAATTGCAGGAATGGTTAGGGTTTGATTTTGAGTGGTAGCATAGTTATCATCTACTGCCACTGGGGGAGTATTAGCACCAGCCTCAACTATTTGAAGAGTGATATTATCACTATTAATTACAGGTCTGAATTGTAAACTAGGACCTAAATTTGGTAAATCAATAAAGTCAATACCTGTGGCATTGGTCTGAGAAGCATAGTTAAATATAGTGAAAGTGTCCCCTTGTTGAGGAACAAAGTTATTGACTAAATCAATATCAACAAGTGCGTTGTTACCAAAGGCAGCAGTTCCACTAATATTGATGTTATCAAAATCACTAGGACCAGCAATTTCAATAGTAACTGTCGCGCCCGTAGCTTGAGTATAATCTCCAATCACACTTAAACTACCACCACCAGGATTATTATCACCAGGGTTGACATCTCCTCCGTTAATAGTTACTAAGTTAGCTGTGATGGAACCTTCACCGCTTAAATCGCCAGCATCTTGATTAAAATCACCATTAACAGTTAAACCACTGGAATCTCCTATTTTTAAACTACCTGTGTTGGTTAAAGAACTAGTATCTACTGTTAACTGACTGCCATTTTCTATTGTTAAACTATTAAGGTTGTTAGTTAGACTAGTTAAGCTAGGGAATTCAGCGTTGGGACCACTCAATAAAATAGTAGCGTCGTTATTAGCGATTGGTGTTGTGGTAGGAGCATTATTCTCAATGTTAATTACATTAAGAGTGCCATCAATAGCTTGCCAGGTTCCTTCACTGAGGGTTTGAGTATTTTCATCATAGTTCTCAACTACTGTCTCATCTCCACTATCATCAAAGGAAAATGTTCTTCCTCCCACTGTAAGAGTTGCACCGGGGTTAGCAGTAAGTACTCCTTCGTTTTTGAAGATATCTGGGTTAATACTACCAGTACTATTACTATTGATTGTGCCTCTATTAACAATTCTGCCAGTACCAATATCTTGAGTTATTAGTGTTCCTAAATCGCTAGTTAAAGCAGTATCAGGAGCTAAGAAATTGACGACAACACTGTCTCCTAGAATTAGAGTATCAGTGTTTTGAAGACCTAATACCGCATTGGGTGCATCAAGATTAAATACTTGAGAATCATTAAACTCAATAGGTGGTGGATTATCTCCTAAATTATCAAGAATTAGCGCGGATGAATCTCCTGTTAAATTAGCTGACCCAGTAAAAATCGCTTCATCGCGGAATATCGCTATACTATCTGTCTCAGTGAGGTTAATATCACCATTAACTATAGTTTGGGGACCAATGAGAATGTTATTAGGATTATCTGTAAATAACAGACTGTTGCCGTTAGTTTGGTCAACACCTACATTGATAATTTGACCACCATTGACAAAGATATCTCCAGTATTGCTACCGATAACTAAGTTATCTCCACTGCCATCATCTTCTAGCTGTCCAGTAATTTCTACTCTGGTGTTACCACCTGTACGATTTATGATTCCTATATCAGAGGGGTTAAATGGTCCTTGTAACTTGAGTATCCCTGAATTGGTGATGTTAACTTGACCAGTATTAGTAAAATCACCAATTAAAGTTACTATTGCACTATCATTGATTGCAATAGTACCTGTGTTTCGCACTGTTTTTAAGGGTGAACCAGTACCATCCTGGGGTACAACATCCCCAATTCGCAATTCAAGTGTATCTTCTGCGGTTACAGTTCCTTCATTGATAAATTGGTCAGGATTAATAAATCTTAGTCCTGAACCACTAGCGGTAATAGCACTTTGATTACGAACTTGGCCTACACCTTGATTACGTTCTCTGCCATTTAGTTCAAGATCACTTCCTAGGGTGGAGTTATCCCCAATTAGATTGACTTGAGCTGGAGGTTGTAGAATTAGGGCGCTAGTATTATTGTCAAAACTTCTAGCGCTAATTCTCACAGAAGAATTAGTCCCATTGAGATTAATATTTTCAGCTACAAAAGTTCCACCTCTGGTATTCTCGAAAACTAGTTGAGCATCGTTCCCTAAGTTAAGATCCCCTGATTGCAAGAAATTGGGATTGAGAACATCTAGTAAGATTACGGAGGAACCGTCAGGACTTAAATCCAAAGGAGAAGTACCAGTAACAGATAGAAGATTGGTAATCACATTGGGGTCAAAAATCTCGGACGGTCCAAGTAGATCATCAAAAGAAGTAAATGTAAGTTGAGCCCCATTCTGTTGAATAACAGTACCAGAAAGACTAGTAATTTCTCCACCTCGAAGCTCAATGTCCCCGGTTGAAGAATTTAAAGGTAAAGAGTCCCCTTGAGGTAAATCAAGGGTACCAACAATCGCCACTGTATTATTACCAGTACGATTAATTGTCCCAAGATTATTGGGAGTAAATTGGCCCCCTAGAATTAGTTCAGATCCGTTGCTATTAAGGTTCACAGTTCCTGGAGCATTAGTCCAGTTAATATTAAAAACTAAACGACCTGGGGTGCTACCATTACCAATGTTAATTGTTGAAGCGTTAACAACGGTACCTCCATTTAATCTTCCTAGAGCTAGATAACCTCCATTGATAATATTAATTACACCATTATTAGTAAAAGTAGATGATGCGGGTGGTCCTAAAACGCTTATATCATCAACGAAACCGTCAGGAACCTCATTACCGGAAAAGTCTACATCATCTTCCCCATCCCCGTTGATATCCCCGTCAAAGGTAAGTACTGATGAACTATCTGTATTTATATTACCTTCTGTGTACTCAAATACATCTTCTACAAGTAAGCTACCGATGATCAAATCGTCTGGTGTATATATCAGTTCCTGCAATTGAACAGTAGGGAGAGCTCCATCTACTGCGATAACGATATCATCTCCAGTTTGGGGTCTTCTATTTAAGTCCCAATTTCCATCTTCTGACCATTGGCCGCTACCTGATATCCAGTTGATTGTTGCCATTATCTAGACTCCTAAAAATATTAATCTGCTTTACATTATGCAAGAAAGTTTGAAGAATAAAGGTTAGTTACAATTATTTCCTAGGTTAAATCTGGTTATTTTAGTTTTCCAGAGGAACAAGTAATAACTCGAATAAATTTTACCTTAAATTTATGATAAATGAAATTATTTTTATTTACCTAGATTAGCATCTCTAATTTTCAGAAAATCATTAAGGTATTTCGTATAATAACCTAAACAACGAGAGAGTAGGTAACTAATGAATATATTACAAGGCAGAGATTTACTAGGAATAGCCGATTTAACTGGCCTAGAAATAACACAACTTCTAGATTTAGCTAGACAACTCAAGCAGGGAGAAATTACCCCTAAGTGTTCTAAAGTTCTGGGATTGCTATTTTATAAAGCATCTACACGCACTCGGGTTTCCTTTAGCGTAGCGATGTATCAATTAGGAGGACAGGTAATTGATCTAAATCCTAGTGTTACTCAAGTAGGCAGAGGAGAACCGATTTCTGATACAGCTAGAGTATTAGACCGTTATTTAGATATTTTGGCAGTACGTACTTTTAAACAAGAAGATGTAGAAACTTTTGCTGAGTATGCTTCAATTCCAGTAATTAATGCTTTAAGCGATTTAGAACATCCCTGTCAAATTTTAGCAGACCTTCTAACCATCCAAGAATCTTTTGGTTCTCTATCAGGTTTAACTATTACTTACCTGGGAGATGGTAATAATGTAGCCCATTCTCTATTACTCGCTGGGGCAATTATGGGAATTAATATCCGTTTAGGTACTCCCAAAGAATATCAACCGTCTCCAGGGATTGTTCAAAAAGCCGAAAGTTTGAAAACTGCTAATACAGAAATTATCATTACTGAAGATCCCATTGCTGCGGTTAAAGATAGCCAAGTAATTTATACTGATGTTTGGGCAAGTATGGGACAAGAAGATTTAGCGGAGTCACGAGTACCAGTATTTCAATCTTATCAAGTTAATCAAGAACTTTTGAGTCATGCTCATCCTGAGGCGATAATTTTACATTGTTTACCCGCTCATCGTGAAGAAGAAATAACTACAGATGTGTTAGAAGGAAAACAATCCCGAGTTTGGGACCAGGCTGAAAATCGTATGCACGCCCAAAAAGCACTTATCTTAAGCTTACTAGGAGAAGAATAGAGTTATCTTGCCCCCATCAGCTTGATGGGGGTAAAAAAGTTGTTTAAAATCCCTTTGAAAATTTAGCTAATGGGACTTTAGCTAACAGATAAGTATATTTTGAAAGAGGAGCTAATATTACTCATCTTCTAAATCATCAACCGTGGCATTGACACCACCACTAACAGTAACTAGATCAATTTGTTGACGATAGTAGTCTACACTTTTTACTTCTACTTCTACATAATCTCCTAAACGATAGGCAATACGATTTTTGCGTCCAATTAAACAACTGTGACGAGAACGATATTCATACCAGTCATCTTTAAGTGAACTAACGTGTACTAATCCTTCTACTAGGAGATCTTCGATTTCTACAAAAAAACCGTATGATTGTACGCCAGTAATTAAGCCTTTAAAGATTTTTCCGGTACGTTCTTTCATTTTTTCGGCTTTTTTCAGTCCTTTGAGGTCTTTTTCTGCGTCTTCAGCTACTTTTTCTCTTTCATTCAAACGATGAATAATTTGAGATAGTTCTGTTTCTAATTCTTCTTGTAAAGCAGGGGGTAAAACATTCCAGTGAATTTGACCATGACAACTATTACTGTAAAGATTCACCCCTTCTTTCGCGGTTTTGATGCGGCGATCGCGCCCTTCGTTGAATAAGGCTTTTAAAATATATTGATTCCACAAATCTGCGTAACGTTGTGCTGGTGAAACAAAGTGACTGTAACTATCACTATAAGCAAGACTAAAGTGTTGTCCTGGTTTTGTGGAATATTTTACTGATTTCAAACTAGACAGTAGTAGATAGTTGAGAACTTTGTGAGCGGTAGATTGGGAAAATGCTTGAGTCAGATGCTGACAGTCTTGAGGTAATATTTCTTCTTCTGATTCCAGACTCATATCTAATCCCAAATTAGTACCTAGTTTCAATAAATCTTCTAATTCATCCCAATCTGGTACTGACTGGGTACAAAAAATTCCTGGTAAATTTAGAGCATGAAGATGTTCACCTAAAGCTTTACCTGCTAAAGTTACTAATTCCGTCATAAAAGCTTGAACTGGTAGAGTAGAGTCGCTGATAATTGGGCCGTATCTGCCTTCATCTTTGTAGGGTAATTGTACTTGAGACATAGTAATTTCAAATCCCCCTCTTTGTAAGCGTTGTGCTTTAACTGCTGGACTCAGTTGAAAGAACATCTGATTCAGCTTTTCTGTAGCTGTAGCTAATTCTGGTGCGATATTAGCAGTATTGTTTAGTAAAGATTGTACTTGGGGGTAAGTTAGACTATGATTTACTCGAATCACACTGGGAAAGATTTCATAACCTGTTGTTTCTCCTCGTGAATTTATCTTCATCATCATCGAAATCGTCAAATGCTCTTCCCCTTTTGCTAGGCTATATAATTCTCTGACTTTTGCCGGGAATAAATTTAAGATTTTCTCCCCTAGATAAATAGTTGTGCCTCTTTTTTGAGCTTCCTTGTTTAGAGAAGAATTCTGTTTTATTTGTTCAGCTAAATCGACAACATGAATTCCTAATTGCCATTCTTCTTCTGTTATTTGTTCAATACTAAAGGCATTTTCTGCCCAAATCTGCTTATTTTCTAGTTCTGGTTCCAGAGTAAAGGTAAATAGGTCTCTTAGATCTCTTCTCTTATCCAATTCTTCTGGTATTTCGGGTTTTTGTAGCTTTTCTACCTCAGCCAGGAGTAAGTCAGAAAAATCCTCGGGTAAATCGTGTTTACAGCTTACTATGTCTATATCTGCTGCCGCTTCTGCGTTGCTCCCCAGAATTCTGGTAATTTTGCCTTGGGGTGGATGTTGTCCTATGGGATATCTTGATACACTTACATGAACTAAATGATCTTTGGCTTCTTCTAAGTTAGTTCCATTTGATTGTAATTGTAGCTCAAACAGCAACCTATCATCTAGGGGAATAGCTATATATTCATTGCTCTCGTTTAGTACTTTTGCTAACAAAGAGGGATTAGCTCTTTCTAGGATTAATTTTACTTCACCTTCCGGGGAGCGTCTCCTTGTTCCTTCTTTCACTACTTTTACTAAAACGCGATCGCCATTCCAAGCATTACTTAGATGACTTTCTCTAATATATATATCCTCTGCCTCTTCGTTATCTTGTATAGCGAAGCAAAAGCCTTTAGAAGAACATCTTAGCTTAGCTTCTACTAATTCTTGTGTGTACACCCGGCGGTATTTCCCTTTTTCTTTACTAATTATTTTTAGTTTTTCTAAAGCATCCAGGGCAATTTTTAATTTTTCTTTACTTATTTCATCTTGACACTCAAGCTTTTTTTCAAGAATTTTGCCTGCGACTAATTTATCTTCACTGAATTGAGATAGTAGTGTAGCGATTGAAAAATCCATCCAACGTTTGTCCTTTTTTCTAAGTTAATTGTGAGATTTTATCTGTAGATTTTGCTGTTACTTGGTTAAGAATAAATAACTACTTAAGAAATATCAATCATAAGTTCTTTTCCCTGTAGCTATTTTACTTACTTTTCTGTTTGTGGAAATATTTTTCTATTTAACTTTGTGGTTAATGAGGTTGTCGTGATAATTATCCTCAAGTTAAGTTTTTTTGCCTTTGCAGGATGTTATTTCCAGATTTTCGGTAATGATATTCTATTTTATCTTAGCTTCTTTTCAAGTTTATCATGATTTTAGTAAGTTTTTTTTGGCAAAGTTCTACTCATCTCTTGACTGGCACAGATAGCGATCGCCTCTGGAAGAATTTTATGTTCTTGTTGTTGAATACGTTTATGGAGTGTTTCTGGGGTATCTCCCGGTAAAATTGGTACTGCCGCTTGCATAATAATCGGACCGCTATCTACGGGTAAAGTTGCTATATGTACTGTACATCCAGTAATTTTTACCTTAGCTTCCAAGGCTTGTTCTATGGCGCGAATCCCTGGAAAACTTGGTAATAAACTAGGATGGATATTAATAATTCTTTCGGCAAAAGCCTCTAAAAACACCTTTGTTACTATGCGCATCCAACCTGCCATTACCACCCATTTTACCTGATGCTGGTGCAAAACTTTGACTATTTCCCCATCGAAAGCTTCTCTTGTGGCAAATTGACGGTGATTAATCAATATAGCTGGTATTTTTCTTTTGCTTGCTCTTTCTTTTACCTTAGCTTTTTCCTGATTGTAAACTACTACTAATATTTTAGCGTTAAGTTTTCCCTCGGCGATCGCCTCGGCTATCGCTTCAAAGTTACTCCCGTTTCCTGATGCCAGAATCCCTAGCTGTAACGGCGACTCTGGCTGATATCTTGACTGACAAAGAGGTGGCGAAACTAAGTAATTTTCAGAATCTAACATTTACAAAATTAATCCTTTTTTAGTTTTGTCACTAATTATAAGAATCTGTTTATAATTTGGAACAACTTTTCCGTATCATTCCTCTTCCTGAGCTCTTTCCCTGGTACTTATGTACTAAGTTAACCCAGGGAAAATTTATTTATTTGGTGGTTCAAAGAATTTTTCACCCTAAAATTTAAGTATAAATACTCAAAACAAATTCGCGCCTTCGCGCATTCTCTCACTTCCCTATAAATCATCTGGTATTACCCATTTAGGGGGTTCAGTTAGCTTTCTCAATCGTGCTGCTTCAGCCATATCTAGCATTTTATCTAAAGATGTTTCCTTGATAAATTCAGATGCTGTAGTTGCATGTTCACGGTTAGGGCATTTATCTCCTAAAACACAGCCATTTACACATTCTACGGCACAGTTTACCTGACGTTCCAAAATTAACTCCCTTAAATTATCATTTATCCTATTTGAGATTTTAGCGTAATTTTGAGTTTTTCTTAATCTTGCCGATGAACCTAAAATAAAACTAAAGTTTTGCTGTAATGCCCATAGGGGGTATTGAAAAAAGCCAGAGAACAAGGATAATAGTAGATAAAAAAGCAGTAAACTCTAAATTTATCTTAAACGCCTAAATTAACACAATAAATATGTTATTGAATATCTCTAAAGGTCAATTTTCTCAGTTTAAATGGTTCCTTAGCCTATTAATATTTCCTTCGCTAACTTTTGCCCCTAAAGTATTAGCTCATAATACTAAAGTTATCTATGAAAAAACCGAAGCTATACAAATAACTGCTGTTTACGATACGGGAGAACCCTTGACCGAGGCCCAAGTAGTAATTTATGCGCCAGAAGATCCTACTACACCTTGGCTGAAGGGAGAAACTGACGATGAAGGACGTTTTAGTTTTATCCCTGATAGCAATCAATCAGGAAACTGGGATGTAAAAGTGCGTAAAGCTGGTCACGGAGATATAGTTAGTATTCCTACTGGTAATACTAGTAGTGATGAGATGACAGGAGAATCTGGGGCTATTGAGGATGGTAATTCAACCCCAAGAGTGTCTTCCCCGGGAGAAACTAAAACTGCCCAAGCAGAATATACTTCTCTACAGAAATTGGTTATGGCAGCGTCAGGGGTTTGGGGTTTAATCGGCACAGCACTTTTTTTCTCTCGTAGCAATAAAAGGTAATTATAAATATGCACATTCCTGATGGATTTCTTCCACCCTCTGTTTACATAACAGGGTATGGAATCACAGGTGCTGTAACTTGGTACACTTTGCGTAAAATCCGCCGTAGTCCTATTCCTCCTGAGGCAGAAATTCCTAAGGCTTCCTTGTTAACAGCGGCTTTTTTTGTAGCTTCAGCAATCAGTTTTCCCATTCCTCCCACTACTATTCATTTTGTGATGAATGGTTTAATAGGTATAATTCTTGGCTATTATTCTTTTTTAGCTATTTTAATTGGACTATTTTTTCAAGCAGTTATGTTTGGACATGGAGGGTTAGCTAGTTTAGGAATTAATGCTGTAATTATGGGTATTCCTGCTCTTCTAGCTTATCATCTGTTTAACTGGTTGAAGTTAATACCAGAAACAATTAGAGGTTTTCTTATCGGCGCTTTAGCTTTGGCATTATCTGCAAGTCTTTTCAGTATCATTATGATTAGTTTTATCTCTCCTGATATCGATGCAGCAGCAGAAAGAAAAGCAATTTATCTGGCTTTAGTTGCTTATGGAATTCAAGCTTTTTTAGAAGGAGTTTTTACTATGATTTCTATAACTTTTATTCAAAAAGTTAATCCTGAAATACTAGAAAATAAAAATCAGGAAACGGAAGTAAATTAACAACATGAAATTAAATCTCGACCAATATGCTCATTTAGATTCAATAATTCATCGTTGGGACCAACGTTATAAAATTATTGCTTTATTTGGTTTAATTATTGCTTTTACTTGTGTGAATCAATTAATACTGATACCATTTATGGTATTAGTAACTTTTGTTTTATATCGCCTATCTCGGTTGCCTTTTTCTTTTTGGATAAATCGTCTACGTTATCCTTCACTATTTATCTTGGGTCTTGTTTTTCTTTTACCGATAGTGGCAGGAGATACGGTAATTTTAGATTTAGGTCTATTTACTATTAAACAAGAAGGTTGTTTAACAGTTCTTTTGATTGTTACTCGCTTTGTTTCTATTTTTACTATTAGTTTAGTCTTATTTGGAACAGCACCATTTTTAACGACAATTCAATCATTACGTAGCCTTCATGTATCTCAAATTATTGTAGATATGATGTTATTATCTTATCGTTATTTAGAGGAGTTAAATAAAACTTTCCTGACTATGAGTCAGGCAATGCAAATTAGAGGTTTTCAAGTTAATAAGTTTAAATTAAGTAATTTACAGACATTAGCAGGCTTGATGGGGAGTTTATTAATTCGTAGTTATGAACAATCCCAAAGAGTTTATCAAGCGATGATTTTAAGAGGTTATGGCCAGAATAAATTACCACGAAAAGCCAAGGAAAGTAATGATCTAGTTAGTAAGATTGCTTCCACGATAACTTTAACAATTGCTGTGGGTTTTATTGTCGTAGAAATGATTGAACATGCGAGAATACATGGTTAAAGAAAAACTAGCTCTAAGTTTAGAGAATTTAACCTATGGACATGTAAAAGAGCGAGAAATACTAAAAGGCTTAAATCTCAAAATATATAGTGATGAAAAAGTTGCTATTATTGGACCAAACGGAGCCGGAAAAACTACCTTGTTTCTCTTACTATGTGGCTTATTATCGCCAAAATTAGGATCGGTTTATTTGTTTGAGCAAAAAATACAGCCGGGTAAGTTTTATCCAGAAATAGGCTTAGTTTTTCAAAATCCAGACGATCAATTGTTTTGTACGACAGTAAGGGAAGATGTGGCCTTTGGACCGGAAAATATGGGGTTAAATCCTCAAGAAATCAACCAAAGGGTAGAAAAGGCTTTAGCTTCTACAGGAGTATCATATTTAGCAGATAGAGTCCCTCATCAACTTTCGGGGGGAGAAAAATGTATGGTAGCGATCGCCACTATTCTGGCTATGGAACCTAAGATAGTATTATACGACGAACCGAGCGCTAATTTAGATTTACGTGCCCGTCGCCGCCTGATTAATTTTCTCAAAGATACTCAGCAAAGCTTTTTAATTGCTACCCACGATTTAGAGTTAGTTTTAGAAGTGTGCGATCGCACTATTCTTCTCAACCAAGGTCAAATTATTGCTGACGGTATTCCCAAAGAAGTTATGAGTAACCAAGAATTAATGGAGAATCATGGCTTAGAAGTGCCATCATCTTTACTGAGTAATGAGTAAGGAGTAATAAGTAATAAGTAAGGAGTAAGGAGTAAGGAGTAAGGAGTAAGGAGTAAGGAGTAAGGAGTAAGGAGTAATAAGTAATAAGTAAGGAGTAAGGAGTAAGGAGTAAGGAGTAAGGAGTAAGGAGTAAGGAGTAAGGAGTAAAGAGTAAGGAGTTAAATTCCAGAAAATGCGGACTGAATAGGGGGGAGAAATACCGAAGTCAAATCAGGACGAGATACAGTTAAACAGCGAAAGGAGACATTTTGATAGTTTTTGCCCACAGTAAGGGGGAAAATAGTTTCTGATTCTAGAGAAATAAACTCACCCCCTGCGGCTTTGAGAATCACCCAAGCGCCAGCAATATCCCAAATCTTGGGGGTATATTCTACACCCCCTAGAGAGGCACCTGAAGCCACGAGGAGAATATTATAACTAGCAACACCAATCAGGCGAATTTTACAAGGAAAAGGATTTTTAAGAATATCAGTACTACGGGCACACAAATTAAAGAGATGATTTTTACTAGGAGAATCACTACTAGTTTTTATGGGTTGATGATTTAAATAGGCGCCAGTTGGTCCAGTTAATTGGGAATCTCCATACCAATAACCATGAAAAGTTTGATTAATTTGGGGGAAATGGACAAAACCGAAAACAGGAGTACCATGGTATAGTAAGCCGATGGAAATACCCCAGATAGGAATCCCACGAGTAAAATTAGTGGTACCATCAATAGGATCAATAATCCAACACCAGGGATTCGGGGGAAATAAATGTTGAGTTTCCTCTGTGAGAATACCGTGTTCTGGGAAAGCTTGAGAAATCCCCTCAGTGATGGTCTTATCTGCCCATTTATCGGCTTTAGTAACTAAAGTACCATCAAGTTTCCTTTCTGGAGTTAGTTTGCCGAAATCATCGAGGAGAGTTTCGCCTACAGTTTTAGTAATTTCTGTAGCCAAATCGAGAACTTGAGGCCAAAATTGAGTTAATTGCATAATTTTTTAAGAGTACTAAGAAAATCAGGATAAGAAACAGCGATCGCCCCGGCGCGATGAATAGTCGTTGTCTTTTTAGCTAACATGGCTGCTATTGCTAGACTCATAGCCACACGATGATCCCCATAACTATCTACTTCTGTACCTGTTAAGTTAGTTCCACCTGTTATTTCTAAGCCATCGGGAAGTTCTGTTATTTTAGCACCCAGACGATTTAATTCACTAGCCATTACTGCCAGGCGATCGCTTTCTTTTACTCGCAATTCTGCTGCATCTTTAATCACCGTAGTTCCTTGAGCAAATATAGCTGCTACAGCAAGAATTGGTATTTCATCAATTAGACTGGGGATTAAATCTCCGGCAATAGTACAACTTTTCAGTTTACTACTGCGTACGTGTAAATCTGCCACTGGTTCTCCGGCGATTACTTGAGAGTTTTCTGAGACAATATCTGCTCCCATTTGCTGCAAAACAGTAAGAAGCCCGATGCGAGTGGGGTTAATTCCCACTTTCTCTATTACTATATCTGAATCGGGAATTATTGCTCCTGCCACCAGCCAAAAGGCGGCGGAACTTATGTCACCCGGTACTACTACTCTTTGTCCGGTTAGTTGGGGTTTACCTGTGAGAGTAATTGTCGCTGTTTCTGAATCTATTTCTATTTCTGCTCCCAAGGCTTGTAGCATTCTTTCACTATGGTCTCTTGAGAGACTGGGTTCTACTACGGTAGTTTTTCCTTCTACAGATAGACCAGCTAGGAGAATACAGGATTTAACTTGTGCTGAAGCCACGGGAGAATGGTAAGTAATTGGTTGAAGATTTTGTCCCTGGATAGCGAGGGGAGCCAAATTGTTATCTTGACGTCCCCAAATTTTTGCTCCCATCTGAGTTAGAGGTTTAATTACCCGAGACATGGGACGCGATCGCAAGGACTCATCTCCCGTCATGCAGAAGAATTTTCCTTGACTAGAGGCTAGTAACCCTAACATCAGACGCATGGTTGTCCCAGAATTACCAGCATCTAAGATCTCTTTTGGTTCTGCTAAATTGCCGATCCCGACGCCTTCTACGGTAACCTTTTCGCTATTTAACTCACTTATTTTCACTCCCATAGCTGTTAAACAGGCAGCGGTACTTTGGGGATCTTCTCCTAATAATAAGCCTTCGATGGTGGTGGTACCTTGGGAGATCGCCCCTAACATCAAACTGCGGTGAGAGATTGACTTATCTCCTGGTACTGTAATTTTTCCTTGGAGACTTACGGATGTGCTTGGGGTGATGGCTAAATCTGATGCTGATATTTCTATTTGAACCATATTTTTATATACTATCAGTTATACTACTAAAGCAAAAAGCTTTTACTTTTACTCCCGGTACAACTACGCCGCCAAATCGTTGCACTTGACTAACTTGTTCTACCTGATTGAGCATTTCTGGGAGACTTTGGTTAAAGCGTAAATTTTTAATTGGGTATGCTATTTTACCATCTTCTATCCAAAAAGTCCCATCTCTAGTCATCCCTGTTACTTCTAGGGTGCGAGGATTCACATAACGCACATACCAAGCTCGTGTTACTAGTATACCTTGTGAAGTTTTGGCGATTATGTCTGGGAGGGTTTGTTGAGATCCATTCATCACCATGGGATAAAAGTCTCCATTGGCTTCTTTACCTTGTTTTTGTGCCCAATAGCGACTGTAACTGAGGGTTTGGGGTATTCCATCGGTAACTAGAGTTAAATCACTATTACTCAAGCCATCGCTACAGAAATTAGGTGCTTGTAAGAGGGGATGACTCGGTTGGCGATATATTTGTACTAGAGGGCTAAATAGTTGTTCTCCCACACGATTACCCACTACTTCTCCATTTTCGTCTATTTTCGACATAAATGAGCGTCCTTCGTCAGCAGATCTGGCGCTGAGGTTACCTACTACCCAGGGTAAAAGACTAGCAAAGGCGGCAGGTTCAAAAATAACGGGATAGATATCTGGGTTAATTGCACGAGGTTGACGAGAAGAGATCGCCCTTTTGATTACTTTTTCTGTGATAGTTTCTCTGGGAATTTGGGTTAAATCTATTGCTGTTCTTGACATCCAACTGGATCCATCTTCTACCCTAGCTGTGACGCTAAAATCTCCTGTTGTCGTCTTACTTGCTGCCTTCATGCCTCTGGAATTGGCGATCGCTCTTACTGATACATTAGTACTTATGGTTCCTGAACATTCTACTTGACTTTCTCTCCCTTGAGTACAGATTTGGCGCACCATTTCTCCTCTAGCGATGGGAGAAAAGTTAGCAGTTGCTTCAGAATAGCCTGCCTGTCTGTTATCGTAGGTTTGAGCTTCTAGTAATGGTACCCATTCGGGATCTTCTGGTGCTAAATTTGCCAGACTTTCTGAACGTCTCAAAGTTGCTGTAATACTTTCTGGACTAATTTCAGTAGTAGAAGCTGAACCACTTCGCTTACCAAAGTAACTAGTAATAGTCAAACTTAATTGATTTTTTTGAATATTTTGAGTTAGTTGATTTTCCGAAAAGCGAGAAAGCAGCTTATCTGTGGCGTTGATACTGATAAAGACATCTTCAGCTTGAGATTGAGAAATGATTGAATCTAATAATTCTAAAGCTGCTTCTGTTTCTAGGGATTGAGGACTAGTGGTAATTGTCATTACTGAGTTTACTAATTAGAATTCAGTGTTTAATACTAGTTTACAGCAGAAGGCAGGTAAAGGCAGAAACAACACTACTAGACAAAAAATAACTGCAAAAATCTCGGGTTTGATCTTTGCAGTTATTTGGTTAAAAATCTGAAACTTTTTGAGGGAGAAAACTAGCTCAAATCTAGAGCCTGTAACAGAAACTAAACAATATCGCCAGCAACTATATAATCCAATTGAGTAAACTCAGTGGTATTTCTCAAGACGGCGAAAATAGCATTAGTATTGCTGTCTACAAGATTCAGGTTGCCATTATTTACAAAAGTGTTTATATCAGCAAAATCAAGATCGCTGCTAAACAAGTCTTCACCTCTAACAAAGTCATTGATAGTATCTCTTCCTTCATCAGATAATACTACAAAAATATCGGCGCCATCTCCACCTAATAAGCGATCGCTTCCTGGTCCACCTTCTATGGTATCGTCTCCTCCTTGAGCTCTTAGAACATCATTTCCTTCTAATCCTCTAATTATTTCACCATTACTAGTACCTATTAGGGTATCGTCGTTGGGTGTTCCTTCAATGATGTTTGGTTTATCGTTGTTATCAATAAGGATATAATCATCTTGAGTAAACTCAGTGGTATTTCTCAGGACGGCGATAATGTTATTAGTATTACTGTCTACAATATTGAGATCGTTATTACGTGTAAAAGTGTTTAGCTCAGCAAAATCTATATCGCTGCTAAATAAGTCTTCACCTCTAACAAAGTCATTGATGATATCTTTGCCTTCATCAGATAAGACCACAAAGGTATCGGCGCCATCTCCACCTAGTAAGCGATCGCTTCCTGGTCCACCCTCAAGGATATCGTCTCCTCCTTCAGCTCTTAGAACATCATTCCCTTCTAATCCTCTAATGATTTCAGCATCATTAGTACCTATAAGGGTATCGTTGTTGGGTGTTCCTTCAATGATTGGTAACTCTTCAATAGTAAGCACTGCCGTAGATATACTACCAATACTAGCACCATTGGTTGGATCAGAAAGAGCTAGATTAATAGTTTCATCTCCTTCTACATCGATATCCTCAGCGATAGGTATAGTTACAGTTTGACTAGTTTCACCATCAGCAAAGCTTACTACTATTGGTGTGTCATCATAGTCACCTGGGGCTATTGCTGTGCCATCTGAGGGAGTTACTGTGATATCAACAATACCGTCGCTACCAACTGTTCTTATTAAGGTAATCGGGGTATCAGCAGTACCATCTTCGTTAACTGTGTAAGTGGGAGAATCGAATTCAATAATGCCGGGACTTACAATTGCTTCAAACTCAAAAGCACCAATATCTACAGTGCCCACAAAGCGCGGGAACCCTCTTTGGTCGCCAGTTAAGATATTCCCCTCTAAATCTAGGGCCAAACTATCGTTTCCTGCATCAATGGCCGGGCTACCGGGCACTAAAGCTAGAGTTTGAGTATCTCCTCCGTTATCGGCTAGGGTTGTTTCGATAATACCTGTTGCCGATGCTTCTATAATGTTATTGTTATTTTGATTAATGGTACCGCTTACATTCCGGTTAGTACTAGCTCTGTTGCCTGCGATAATGCTATTGTTCAAGTTATTTTCGCCATTCCTTGAACGAATGCCTCCGCCATCATAGATTGCCGAGTTACCGAATATAGTTGAACTGGTTACGTTTGTTATGCGAGATGAAAAAATGCCTCCGCCAAAAACTGCCGAGTTCCTTGATATAGTTGAATTTGTTACGTTTGTTGTGCCAAAGGAAAAAATGCCTCCGCCATTGAATCCTGAGTTCCCCGATATAGTTGAATCTTCTACATTTGTCGTGTATGAAAAAATGCCGCTACCATTACTAACTGTCGAGTTCCCCGATATAGTTGAATTTGTTACGTTTGTTGTGCCAGATGAAAAAATGCCGCCACCGGTCTCTGCCGAGTTCCCCGATATAGTTGAATCTTCTACATTTGTCGTGCCAAATGAAAGAATGCCGCCGCCAAAACTATTTGCTGAGTTACCGGTTATATTTGAATTGCTTATATTTGTAGTTTTATCTGAAAAAATGCCCCCACCATTGATTGCCGAGTTCCCCGATATACTCGAATCATATACGTGTGTCGTTCCAAGTGAATAAATTCCTCCGCCATTGATTGCCGAGTTCCCCGATATAGTTGAATTTTTTACAAATATGTCACTGTCAGATTTGATTGCTCCACCATTGTTACTTGCATTTCCTCCCGTCAGAGTCAAGTTATCTATGGTAAAAGTACTTCCTTGTACATTAAATAGTCCAAATGTATCATTTCCCTCAATAGTTACTCCTGACCCTAAACTTGATGCGTCTATCGTTAACTCATCAGTTACTGCTAATGAACCACTCACCAAGGAAATTGTGCCATTGTCTAAAGATGAATCAAATTTAATTACATCTGGTCCTATCGCTGTATTAGCTTGTGCAATTAACTCCCGTAAACTATTACTACCGGAATCTGCTAGATTTTCCACTGTAAATGTCGCCATTATCTTTAATCTCCTTACATTTAATTTTTCAACAGGTACTATTCATTTATATCTCAAATCTCAGTCATTTACTGCTATCTGATCAACTCAATGAAACATCAGATTTTATATTACTTTTAAACTATCTAAAAATAATTGAGATCAGTGCTCAATAGGTCTTTACTTCTACTTTACCTTGGCCGGATCAGACCAAAAAGGTATCGGCGCATCCTTGAGCTACTAAGGTATCACTTCTGGATCCACTATCTACGAAGATTGTCGCTTTTTTAATACATTGCATTTACAGAATGAATCTGCCTGAGGGAAGGTTTGACGAACATCTGTAAGACAAGTGAAATCAGCTTTTTTGGTAATTTTATACCAGTTGTCTAGAGGTTGCGGTAGATTTGCCTAATTATTCGACTACTCCCAAAGAGTTTTGTAACTGATAATCCTCATGACAATTTTTTATATATTTTTATCGTTTCAAAATGAGAAGATTTTGTCAAGTGTTAAAAAGATTAAGTTGTCTAATTATTTGTATCGCCCACCAGAATATAATCCAATTGAGTAAACTCAAGCGTATTTCTCAGGAGTGCCTACTAGTCTGTCATTTCCTATCTTGATTAAACTCAGTGGTATAGCAAGCTCGCAAATAGATGTTTACAGTTATCATGAAAAGCCCCCCTTTGTTAAGGGGGGTTGGGGGGATCTGTAAATATAAATATTGTTAACACTACAACGCTCATTGCTATATTTCTCAAGACAGCGAAAATAGCATTAGTATTGCTGTTTACAATATTCAGGTTGCCATTATTTACAAAAGTCCTTTTTTAAGGGGTTAGGATCAATTCTTTTACTTCAAAACTTCAAAACTTCAAGACTTCAAAACTCAACCCCCACCAGAATATAATCCAATTGAGTAAACTCAGTGGTATTTCTCAAGACAGCGAAAATAGCATTAGTATTGCTGTCTACAATATTCAGGTTGCCATTATTTACAAAAGTGTTTAGCTCAGCAAAATCAAGATCGCTGCTAAAGAGGTCTTCACCTCGAACAAAGTCATTGATGATATCTTTACCTTCCCCAGATAAAACCACAAAGGTATCAGCGCCATCTCCACCGAGTAAGCGATCTCCTCCCTGTCCACCTTCAAGTATATCGTCTCCTGCTTCAGCTCTTAGAACATCATTCCCTTCATTGCCTCTAATGGTGTCATTATTATCATCACCTGTTAAGGTATCATTGAAGGCTGTTCCTTCAATCAGTAATGGCTCACCGATATCTAGTTGAGTATTATCGAGGAGATAATCGGATTCTAGAAACTCAGTGGTATTTTTCAGCACAGCGATAATATTTCTTTTTCTGTCGCTAATATTAACATTACCATTCCTGATGTTAATATTTAGGTCAACAAAATCGAGATTACTGCTAAAGAGGTCTTCACCTCTAACAAAGTCATTGATGAT
>NZ_JALKVM010000148.1:0-18799 GCF_057440575.1 Johannesbaptistia floridana | reverse complement strand
AATGATTTGATAATCATGATATTTTGTAGTAGGGGCGCAAGGCTTGCGCCCACACCAAGGCTTGCGCCCACACCAAGGCTTGCGCCCACACCAAGGCTTGCGCCCACACCAAGGCTTGCGCCCACACCAAGGCTTGCGCCCACACCAAGGCTTGCGCCCACACCAAGGCTTGCGCCCACACCAAGGCTTGCGCCCACACCAAGGCTTTAGAGATAGCTGAACGAACTTTAGGAATAAATCATCCTATTACTCAAATTATTCGTAACAATCTAGATGGCATATTTTAAGTTTATGGTTACACAATGTGTTTAATAATGCCATGGTGCGTTACGCTTCGCACTTCGCACCCTACTATAGTTGAGTAATGAGTTTTGAAGTAATGAGTTTTGAAGTAATGAGTAAAAGAATTAATGCTCAAAGCTTAAAAATTGGTTGACCTTTGCTACGATCTTCGGCGAAAGAGAAATGAACTTTTTCTGAGGTTAATTTAGTACATAAGTACTGGTGCTTTGATATGAGTAATAATGATTTGATAATAATGATATTTTGTAGTAGGGGCGCAAGGCTTGCGCCCACACCAAGGCTTTAGAGATAGCTGAACGAACTTTAGGAATAAATGATCCTACTACCCAAATTATTCGTAACAATCTAGATGGCATATTTTAATTTTATGGTTAAACAATGTGATTTGATGATGTTATGGTGCGTTACGCTTCGCTAACGCACCCTACGGTTGCTACGGTTGCTAATTGATAATAATTATATTTTGTAGGGGCGCAAGGCTTGCGCCCACACCAAGGCTTGCGCCCTACATGAAGGCTTGCGCCCACACCTGAAGGCTTGCGCTTATTCCCTATTGTCTTTTACCGCAGCTAAAGACTGAATTCGCTCTTGATATTGTGAAGGTGCTAGAGAAATAGCTTGGGTAAATAACTCTGTAGATTCTTCTATTTTACCTTGGTTTTTTAAAACAATCGCTTTAGCTAATACAGGACGAAAATCATCAGAATTAGCCTCAATCATTTGATCATAAACAGCGATCGCCTCTGTATAGCGATCGCCTAGGGCGTATACTTGTCCTAGAAGCAATTGCACACCCAAGAGATTATCTCCTGTCAGTTGATTTGTTTGCAGAGTCTTCTGAATTAAATCTATGGCTGTTTCTGTGTCTTGTTGAGGTATCAATAGATTAATCATTCCCTGTAAAGCTTGTAAATCTCCGGGGTTAGCATCTAGTATACTTTGATAAGCTTCTTTTGCTCCCTCGTAATCACCTAGCTGCTGTCTAGTTTGAGCTAATAGTATAGTATACTCGCTCACATCACTGTTGAGTTTAGCTAAAGTTTCTAAGGGAGATACTGCTGCTTGTAGGTCCTGTTGTTGTAAACGAATTTCTAGTAATCCACGTAAAGCTGTCTGATTATTCGGTTCTCTTGCTAAAACTAATTCATATCCTCTAGCTTTGTCTTCTAATTCTCCTTGTCTATCTACTCTAACCTGACTTGGTTGATTACTAGCTTGTAAGGCGCCGTTAAATATGGGAAACAGAGAGAAAACCAAAAGACCGATTAACATCAGTATTAATATTGCGTATACTATGTAACTACGCTTATTGTTCGATGAATTCATTACTAATATTCTCCCAGTTTTGCGCAATTCAATACTTATTCCTAGTACAGTTTAGCATTAAAATATACATTTTAAATAACTATAGCAACTTCACTAGAAACGTGAGATAAAAATTTTTCTCTGTTTCCCTATTCCCTATTCCCTGGGGTCTAGCGCTATACTTATTTGATTATCTTAAAATAAACTTTTCCCTTGTCAACTTAATTTATAAGTAAATAGATGGCCAAATTAACCCCTAATCCTAGTTATAGTTTAGTAGTTTGTTTAGAATTACCCAACAAAGCCGGTACCTTGGCGACAGTCACCCAAGCTATTGCCGAAGTCGGTGGGAGTTTAGGACAAATTTCTTTAGAAGAACGAGATCTCAAAATAACTCGCCGAGAATTAACTATAGATGCCTACAGTTCTGAACATGCTGAGGAAATAGTTAATGCAATTAAAGCTTTACCAGATATTAAAGTTATCAGAATATCAGATAACACTTTTGATTTACACAGAGGAGGTAAAATCACTGTAGAAAGCCGAATTAAAAATCTCTCCCATGCTGATTTAGCTATGGCTTACACTCCTGGAGTCGGCAGAATCTGTAAAGCTATTGCTTCTGAACCAGAACAAGTTTACTCTCTAACTATAAAGAATAATACGGTAGCAATTATTAGTGATGGCAGTGCTGTTTTAGGATTAGGAAATTTAGGTCCCGAAGCCGCACTTCCCGTAATGGAAGGCAAAGCCATGTTATTCAAGGAATTTGCCGGAATTGATGCTTTTCCTATATGTCTAGCAAGCCAAGATGTAGAGACAATTATCGCCACAGTTAAACAGATTATTCCGGTGTTTGGTGGAGTTAATTTAGAAGATATTGCTGCCCCTAATTGCTTTGAAATCGAACGAAGATTAAAAGCAGAAACCGATATTCCAATTTTTCATGATGACCAAAATGGTACGGCGATTGTTAGTTTAGCTGCCTTATTCAATGCCCTCAAATTGGTACACAAAAAAATCTCCGAGATTAAAGTAGTAATCAATGGTGCAGGTGCCGCAGGTATTGCGATTGCCGACCTCCTCAAACAAGCAGGGGTAACGGAAATTATACTCTGTGACTCCCGAGGCATTGTTTCTGGGAGCAGAGAAAATCTGACCCCAGAAAAACAAAGATTTGCTGTAGCCGCTGAGGGTTCTCTTGCCGATGCTATGAAAGGTGCAGATGTTTTCTTAGGAGTGAGTGTACCTGGTGTAGTTTCTAAAGAAATGGTAAAATCTATGGCTAAAGATGCCATTGTTTTTGCCATGGCTAACCCGATTCCAGAAATTCAACCAGAATTAATCCAAGGGGATGTGGCAATTATTGCTACAGGACGTAGTGACTATCCCAATCAAATTAATAATGTGTTAGCTTTTCCTGGTGTATTTCGTGGAGCTCTAGATTGTCGTGCCAAAGCGATCACACCTAAGATGTGTCTAGAAGCAGCAAAGGCGATCGCCTCTTTGATTACGGCTACGGATTTAACCTCAGAACATATTATTCCTTCGGTATTTGACCCCAGAGTTGCTACAGCAGTAGCAGCTTCAGTACAACAAGCCGCTAGAGAAGAGGGTGTAGCTAGAAATTAAGCCTAAAAATGAATAAAATGGAGTTAAATGCACTAATTTAGCAAAAATGTATTTAACTCCACTCACAAGCTCCACAAAAATTATATGTTAAAGACAAACCTGTCTATGGTTATATATGCGCGGTGAGAACAATTCAAGCTAAACTGAAAAAGATTGAAGCAATAAGTTCACAGTAATATTACTTTGGCAACTATGGAAGATATACCTAAGGCTTTGCGACGAGAGCAATCGAAATCCTCAAAAAACCCATCTAAATCAGGAACAATGTTGATGGGAGGATTTTTAATAATTATTTGTGGAGCGATCGCGCTTGGTTCAGTATTTTTCTTATCTAGAGATAAATCAGATAATCCGGTTACCGCACAACCAACCCCATCAAAAATAATTGAGCCTGAAGTTACTTCTACTACTACTCCAGAAACTACTTCTCCTCCTGCTCCCCCAGATAACCTTTTAGGGCATCTAACATACGAAGAAGCACCAATAAGTGAGCTTCAACCCATTACCCCCGATCAACAAATTAAACTCCGTGCCAGCGCTGCGGAAAAATTTCTACAAATGCAAGCCGATGCTAAAAAAGATGGTATAATTTTAGTCCCTATATCCGGTTACCGCACCCTCGAACAACAAGAATATTTATTTTTCAATGTTAAAGAGCAAAGAGCCCAAGTTACCACAGAAAGAGCTGAAGTTAGTGCTCCCCCCGGCTATAGCGAACATCACACCGGTTATGCTATTGATATAGGGGATGGAATGGTCCCCGCTACCCATCTTCAAGTAAAGTTTGAAAAAACTCCTGCCTTCCTTTGGTTACAAGCTAATGCTCCTAAATATAGCTTTGAGTTGTCTTTTCCTCGAAATAATCCTCAAAATATTAGTTATGAACCTTGGCACTGGCGTTTTGTTGGAGATACCCATAGTTTAGAAACTTTTTATAAAGCTAGAAATCTCAGCCCAAATTCCATCAATACCAATGAATAGTAATCCCCTTAATTCTCACAGTCGCCAATGGTGGGTACAACGTTGGCTAGAATTACTCGATTCGTACCGTTTCAAAAAACGTTTAGAAAGAGCTCGTAATTATGCTAGAGAAGGCAATGTCCTCTCTATTGAGTTTCAAAATGCTCAAGTATTAGCTCAAGTTCAAGGGAGTGATGCCTCCCCCTATCAAGTTTCTTTGGCTATTGAATCTTTTAATGAGGAAAATTGGCGCGATATTATTACTACTCTCTCCTCTTCAGCTCTTTTTTTAGCTCAATTACTATCTGGTGAATTACCAGAAAATATTGAAGCAGTTTTTACTGCTAATGGTTTAAGTCTTTTTCCTTTTACTCTCCAAGAAATCCATTCTCGATGTAGTTGTCCTGACCCTGCTAATCCCTGTAAACATATCGGGGCCGTATATTACCAGTTAGCTGACCGCTTTAGTGAAGACCCTTTTGTAATTTTTCAACTCCGGGGTAGAACTAAAGAGCAAATTATTAATGATTTGCGTCAGTTACGGGGTCAAAATAATTTATCTCAAAATTTAGATTCTCTAGAGACTAATCCTCCCCTGACAAATTCCACTCCATCCCAGGATAATCTAGAAAAAGTTGATAGTTCTAATTTAAGTGAAATTACTCCTGACTTATCTAGTTTTTGGATCTATAATGAATCATTGGAATCAGATTTAGTAGTTATTACACCCCCTGTAGAAGGTAAGAATGTCCTAGAGATTTTGGGCACTTTACCCCTGCCCTATAGTGACGCTGAATTAGTAGAAAAATATTTACAACAAGCCTACCAAACTATACCTCTACAGGCAATGCAAGCAGCTTTAGGCAGTAGGTTGGGTTAAACAAAGTGCAACCCAACAACTAACAGTCCCAGACTCAGACCCTCGCATCTTTATCCAAAGTTACTTGTGGATGAATAATGAGTAATGAGTAAGGAGTAAGGAGTAATGAATCTTGAAGTCTTGAAGTTTTGAAGTCTTGAAGTTTTGAGTTAAAGAATTGATCCTAACCCCTTAAAAATTGATTCTCGCCTGTTGGCCTATTTAGATATGAATTGAAAGGTGGAGTGACCAAGGGCCCAACCTACACCTAACTACAGGCGATGCAAGCAGCATTAGGCCAAAATGAATGACTTAAAACATACAGTAGGTTGGGTTAAACAAAGTGCAACCCAACAACTAACAGTCCCAACCTACAGGCTAAATTGAAAGGTGGAGTGACCAAGGGCCCAACCTACACCTAACTACAGGCGATGCAAGCAGCTTTAGGCAGTAGGTTGGGTTAAACAAAGTGCAACCCAACAACTAACAGTCCCAGACAAGCAGGTAAGATCAAATCCATTTAATTAGTTATATTATTGGAGATATATACTTTACTATAATAAACATAGAAAATTAAAAAATAAAAAGACTAATGAAAAAAAAGTGGTGGAGTTGGTGGTTAAAATGGTGGACGATCGCTGGTTTTGTAGTTTTTGTAATTGTCATTTTCAGTGAACCACCTCGAATTTGGTTTTGGTTGGCAATTTTGGGGAGTTTAATTTTTTATGGATTTGAGAGAGGCATAAGTAATGATACTTAAGTATATTTAATACTTAGTAATTGCTTACTAACTCTCCGTAGTGCAATAATGATGACTAAAGTTGCCGACATTTTTCCCTAGGTTTTTATTTTGCTTAAATTGGACAATTCTGAATTTATGGAAGTTAAATGATGAATAAAAGCAGCCATTTGTTTAATTTCACTTGGTTCAAGATCATTTGCTAGAGTTTCAATCGAGTCAAGTTGAGCAATACGGGATAAAACTCCTTGATTTAAATCAGTAAGATTAGGAAGAGAATTAGTATCTAGTTTTTGATTTAGGTAATTAAAGGTGGTGTGAGTTACTGAAACTAAGGATTCTAGTTCATTATATAGTAGCTGATCAAGGCGATCGCTTACCTTCTCTTCTAGGATAAGATTTAAATTACTCACTAATAAAAATAGAGATTTGACATGGGTTTGTAGATTTACCCAATATTGGTAGGAGGTGCTATCTGTAAAAGGAAAAGATAATTCACTCTTAACATTTTTTAATAGTTTGTCTATATCACTTAATTGTTTTTTGATATTGTTATTTAACTGTTGACGAGATTGAGCATTATTTTTAAAGTTACCTTGTTGGTAGTCATCAAGAATATCACGATACAATTTTTCAATACTAGTAATTGCTGTATCTAAAGTAGAACTGAGTTTTTGAATATTTTTTTCCGGCCAAATAGCAATATTAACTATAATACCAACTAAACCCCCCAAGAACATATTCCAAAATCTTTGACCCACATAATCAAAAGTGTTACTGCCATACACTGGACCAGTGGCTATGATAAATACAGTTAGACTAAATACAATTACATTACGAGATAGTTTCAGTCCGTATCCTACTATTATTAGGAAAATGGGACCAAAAATTAAAGAAGCTAAAATACTTCCTTTGAATGCAATATTTACTAACAGTCCGTAAGTAGCACCAATTACTGTTGATTTTAGCTTGTCGCTCAAATATTTAACTGTATCACCACCAATAGGATGCATACAGAGAATGGCACCATAAAGTACATAGTTAATATTGCTGCTATGAATAGCATTTCCTAAGCCATAGGCGAGAGAGCCGGCGATCGCCATTTTCCCAATATAATGGTTAATATTCATTTAACTTCCAATTATTAACTTCTTGTAAATTAGCTAGGATAGTCGATTGGTATTTCTCCAACCAGACTAGACTCAATTGAAGGTCTTTGACCAGACCCTCTAAATAATAGTCAATTAAACTAACGGTTAAACGACTAGTAAGTTCAAAGTTTTTGGTTTCTCCCGAAACTCGTAGTTCTTCCCATCGAGTTTGCCACTTATGAAAAGCTAAGTTAGGCTTAGAAGGTTTTACGGAAGGGTATTGAGAGGTAATTTCTAGAGATAATCTTGTAAAAGTAGCTCTCAAGCTATTTTCTAAGGTTAATAATTCTGATTCTAGTTTCTGTAACAAAGGATCATTTGGATTTTTTAAGATTAAATCAGCAATGAAACTTAATTTGGTTAACATTCTTGATTGTAAATCTATTACTTCTAGCCACATTTGTGTTTCAGAAGTATTGAGACTACCAATTTTTGTATTTATGATTAGTGTTTTGTTAGATGCACCAAGAGAAGCATTAGCTTGTTCTACTATAGCTGGTATAGATTGATTCAAGTCATGGGAATAGTCAAAAATATTACTAAAATCACGAAAAATACTAAAAGTTTGACTAATCTTCGCTTTGATAGTGTTGCTACCGAAGATGGGCCAAAACAGGCGATCAATTAACCAAGCTGTAGTTATGGCAATACTCATCAATAAAAACATCTCCACAGCAATAGTATAGGGACTAGAACTTTTTAAAGTAACTGTTCCTGCGAACATTGCTGTATTAAGCATTCCAATACTTACTAATGAGGGTACCCAAGTTTTCATTACCCATCCAGTGAAAATAATATAAAAAAATAAGATAAAACTATTTATGTTCCATAAACCAGCTATTAAAGCTCCCAGAAAAAACATAAAAATTAATCCTGGCAAAAGTTTAAATAAGAGCAATTTTTTCAGTTCAATTGGGTCAGGAATCGTCCAGATAACATTAACAACTATTACTGGTCCCATAAAACTAAAAGCGAAATTAATGTTAAATGCTGCGGCTATAGCAAAAGTTAGAGGCAAAGCGATCGCTGTTTTGAACAACTTATGTAGATAAATTTTATTCATAGATACCTGTTATCCAGCGTAAACTAGCCATACCATAACTAAGAAGCGATCGCTCTTCAACGGTGACTCTTACTTCTCCGAGTGAACCTCCTGCAATCTTTTGTTTTGGTCCTCTTCCTTGGGTCCATTCATATCCTGATGGAGTATTAGGATTTTTGCTTAATTCTAATTCTACCTGCACCACTGGTAAGTTTTGGGCTCGTCCATTATCAGGAATAGAGTAGGGAACCGGATTCTTAATCAATGTTTGTGCCAACTGAGAATCTCCCACAATACTGGCTACTTCTTGAGTGGTTACTGTTTTTGAAGATACCCAGGTTACTTCCGAAGGAATAGCCCCATATTGCTCTCGGGTACCACCAAAGCGACGACTAGTTAGCAAGTGCGGTGTTACTTCTGCTGTCATACCTGGTTGAATGCGATTAGCATCTTCAGGGGTAAAAAAAGCATAGGTTGTTACTTCCAAGTCTTCTTTGTCTTCAATTCTTAGGGTACCTAAAGGTGTACCAACTTGTACATATTCTCCAGGATTTGTACTCACTGTCAAAACTGTACCATTATAGGTAGAGATAACTTTACTTTCTGTTTCTATGCGAGTTTGCAGATTGATAATGCTACGCTGAAGGTCATCAATCTGATTTTGGCGTTGTAAATTTGATTGTAAATCGCTTAACTCTAAGTTAGCTGACTGGGTACCGATGTTTTTGAGTTGAGCGCGTAGATTTTCATTTGCTGCTTCTAACTCAATGATACTAGAATTTAACTGTTCCTTTTTAGAGTTTAAATCTTCTAATTGGGCAAATAGTCGAGTTCGTTCGTTTTGACTTTGTTCTGCTTGATTCTCGGCATTTACTATATCTGAATTTAGAGGGGCTACTGCGCCTTCTGCGACTAATTCATCAAAGGCTTGCAAACGTTGGCTAGTTAAAGTAATAAATTCGTCTAATTGAGCAATACGTTCTTGGTAGGCTTGTTGCTGTTTTTCTGCTGCTATTAGTTCAATTTTAACCGCCTCTATTTTGGTCAAATTAGCTTGGATTTGTTGAGGAATAGAAATACTTTCTAACTCAAGGGTTTGTTCTTGTAGAGTACTACGACGTTGTTGGGCATCAGTAATAACAATATTTTCCTCTTCTATTTCCTTAAGTTTTTGTTGCTGGGTTATCAGTTGTTCCTCTAATTCTGGTAAATCTAGGATCGCTAAAACTTGTCCTGCTTGGATGCGATCGCCTGGTTCTACTAATATCTCTAGTACTTGCCCATTTGTTCCTCTTGGTTGAAAGGAAATAATTGAACGTGGTTGAATTAAAATTGATTGTCCAGTTACTCTAATAGGAATAGTACCCACTATACTCCACAATCCAGTTACACCTGCTAAAACAATAGTAGGTAATAGTCTGTATACCAAAGGTATTCTTTGGGGTATAGTAGGTTCTTCCCTTATTTGAGAGTCATTTTGACTAAGTTTATTTTCTTGAGATTTCATATAGTTTTTTTATAACTTATAGTTATATCATTTATCATACTTTAGCATAAATAATCGGTACGATAACACCATATTTTCATTGACAATTTGTTCAAATGTTAAGTGCTCAGGTACCTTAGAAACTTCTTTAACTTTTTGCCAAGCTTCTGATAGAATCTTTTCTTCTGCTGGATTTAATTTGCCATCATTTTTGGCAATATAAACTAACAATTTTTAACTCGCTATTATCTCTTCTATATCAAACTCTATGCTATGTTTATAGCAGTTCCCATTCTTGTGAGGTACAAAGGTTATCCTTTTGAGGCAGGAGGCTCCTCAGACCAAAGCATCTTTACCCAAAGTTACTTGTGGTGGTTAAGTTTTGAAGTAATGAGTTTTGAAGTAATGAGTAAGAGAATTAATGCTAAAGGCTTAAAAATTGATTCTCCCTTGTCGGCCAATTTCTGTACTTTTGTTTTGGTGCAAGATATGAGGCAGGTGGGAGGATTTAGGTGTAGCTCATGAGTCCTTTGAAATGCTATATAAAAGTTTAAGATAAGTTAAAAGGTAAAGAAATAGGTTCATCTATAATCCCTGGTCTTTCCACCTCTCGGTCAATAGCTTCCTTATAAACTATCAACTGGTGATTAAGGCTTAAATCTTGGGTTTGATAGAAAAAAGATATATCTTGTCCTAAATGTAGGTAAAAGTTATTGTTAATTTCTATTGGAGGTAGCAACCAAGTTTGGTCTGCTTGATTAACAATACGATAAGTATTGGGAATAAACTCAGTATAAAACTGAGCAAATTGAGGATCGCCTACTCTTGGCGAAGCGTATGTATATACATATATATTGTCTTGTAACTGATTAAACTGTAGAACTAAATCAAGACTAGCTAGTGTACAAATAGCTCCACCTAAACTGTGACCGCCTAAATAACAAGGAATATTTAAATCTAATTTTTGAACCTCACTACGCATAACTTCTTCTAAAGACTTACGGTAAAGATAGTTAAAACCATAATGAACTTTACCCATTTCTAAATCAGTAGATTGATAGTATGTTTGCTTACTTATGACATTTGCCACCCATTCTTTTATTTGCTGAGTGCCTCTAACTATAATAATATTTCTTTTTGGGGATTTGAGTATAAAACCACAATAGATAAAATCAGATCTAAAAATATAATTTTTTCTAGTAACTCTTTCTAATAATGTTTGAATTCGAGGGAAACGCTTCTTCACAAACTTGAAACTACTAACTTGTTCATATTCTTCAAGTTCGGGAAAATAACTGGGAAGGGATTGAATCGAACCATCATATGTCTGGTCTACAGTTCCTCGTATATATTGTTCTGTTGCTAAACGGCAACAACGCACCAAAATTTTGGACATAGAGCGGTCATAAGGCACTACAGGTGGTTTTAGCTGAAACTTTTTTTGAAGTTCACGAATTTGCTTAAGAGACACATCGTCACTATATAATAGTTGATCATCTTGACTATTTTGAGTGTCTTCTAGTTGATTTCTAAAACTAGAAGTACCAATTGATATTCCTGTACCTGTAATAAATCCACCCCATAAAATCTGACGACGACTGAACTTAGCCATAAAAAATCACTCTTAGTAATAAGTTTTATTATATAAAATATGTAAAGTACTTATCCTAGGCCAAAATGAATGACTTAAAACATACAGTAGGTTGGGTTAAACAAAGTGCAACCCAACAACTAACAGTCCCAACCTACAGGCTAAATTGAAAGGTGGAGTGACCAAGGGCCCAACCTACACTTCTACAGGCGATGCAAGCAGCATTAGGCCAAAATGAATGACTTAAAACAGATATAGTTTGATGCTCGTTTTTTAGCTTTCTCTAGGGCTTTTTGCGATTAAAACGTAACTTTCTTCTGTTTGAGTTGCTTTAAATAAATTAATTGGTGCTGTGGTAAATTTGAGGATAATTACTAACAACAATAGATGAATTAACCAGTGGGCAACTACAATACCCCAAATTAAACACACAAAGAAACTTGTTACTGCTAAAACTCCATATATATCATGATTAGTACGTTGATAGAGTAAGAAACTGGCGATCGCCGTAGCGCCAAGTAAACAGGGAAATAGATGTATTAGCATAATTGACACCATTTTTTATGGTTTGCTTTTGGAAGTATTTAAGTTCCTTAGTAAATACTAGTTCTTAAATATTCTTTTTATATTCTTAGGCTAACATTTTTTCTTGTCTTTTCTTGGTATACTTCATTACTTATTAGCTATTTTGTAAAAAAACTTTGCATAAAAATATAAAATTTAACCGATAAATTCTACTAACCAATCTTTAAGATGTTTTGTCGCTCTACAATCATCTTCATTATACTCAACAATTAATTCTAGTAATTGGCGATCTTGCTTTTTTAACCATTGGTCATACCAGTAAACTGATTGATCTCCACTAACTCCTGGATTACGCCAATGAAAGCCTAACCAATTAGCGAGGGATTTCAATGAATAACTTTCTACAGGAAAAATTACTGAATTAATTACGTATTCGTGTAAATCAATTAAACGCTCTAAAATTGCCTGTTCTTGTGGCCAAGAAGTTTGATAAAGTTTAGCTAAACGTTTAACTGTTTCTACTTCATACTCAGAGTAATGATAAATGGGGCTTTGGGGATAGGTACTAACTAAATCTAAAAATTGTTGCCAAACTAACTTTTCTGCTTCTGGGTTTTCTGCTAAAAGAGCATAGAACTTTTCAGTATTGGTTTCTCGATTCACAACTAAAACCCCCAGGAGATAATCCAACTGTCTTTCCGGTTCAGCTTCTATGTCAAAATAAAGTTCAATGGGAGCTGATGGCAATTTTTGACTCCAATCCCCTTGATTTTCTATAGAGAAAGGTTGATTGATTACCAGAGAAAAGGCTTGTTTTTGTAGCTGAGTGGCTATTGATGGATGAATTTTTTTAGTTAGTTGTTGAGGAGAAACACTAGCGAGAGAAGGAATGTTGTCAATACCTAAATTTTTGAGTTGTTGATAACGAGAAGGGGTAACCCCAGGCACTAAAGATAAATGCTTTTCAGTTTGGGCAATACTATAGCAGTGAGTATACCATTGACAGAGATTACAACGTTGACGAGAAATAAAGATTTCTGGATTTTCTGAACTATTGATAGTAGTTAGTAAATTAGCTAGATTTTGTTGCAATCGGTGTAACCATAGGTTAAGGTTGACTCTATATTCGTTTTGTCTACGGAGAATGATTTTAGCTTTTTGAGGTTGATTTTGTTGTAAATTAATCAGTAAATAAGCATAAAACGCTGCAATTAATTTATACTCCGGTTTAGGTCGGCGTCCAAGTTGAATAGTAACGGGAAAATATTGCCAATCACCAAAACAAGATTCTCCTGGTTGTTTAACAAGCAAATGAGGCATCCCTACTAAAGGCTTGGCATAATCATCACGACGCAAAACACCTTGGTAAATATAATCAACTCCTTGAGTCATTAACTCTTTGGTAGCTTCAATTTTAGCTGACCGACTTAAGTGAGTTGGAACTTGAACATAATTAGGATAAAATTGCAGAAGGGTCTTCTGGATGTGGCGGTTCGCTTCTTGTTTGAGTTTGACTCGAAAATCTTTCTCGGGGTCGCTATGTTTTTGATCGCCGTGAATATTGAGATAAGCTCGGCGTTGACAGCGTTTATAGTCTATCAGCAACTGATCAGTTATCATTAATTAAAAGCAGCATGGGTAATATAGAAGAACATAGACAACATTTTAGGGCGTTAAATAATAAAGTTTATTGTAATTTTGGTGGACAAGGTCCTTTACCAACACAGGCTCTTCAAACAATTATAGACACCTATCATTATATTCAAGATTTGGGGCCTTTTTCTTTAGAAGTTAATGCCTGGATTAGTAAAACTAATCAACAGTTACGGGAGGCTATAGCCTCTGAGTTAAGTGTATCTTCTCAACAAATTACTCTTACAGAAAATGTCACTAGTGGTTGCAATATTGTACTTTGGGGCATAAACTGGCAACCTGGAGATGAAATACTTATGAGCGATTGTGAACATCCTGGCATTATCGCTATCATTCAAGAGATTTCTCGTCGTTTTCAGGTAAAAGTAACTGTTTATCCTCTTTTGTCAACTCTTAATCTAGATAATAGTGTGAGTGTTATTGAGCAATATTTACAGCCTCGCACTCGTTTACTAGTATTGAGTCATTTACTTTGGAATACTGGGCAACTTTTGCCTCTAGCTGATATTGTCAGTTTAGCACATCAGCATTCAGTAGCGGTTTTAGCAGATGCCGCCCAATCTGTGGGGAGTATACCTCTGGATTTAGCACAGTTGAGGGTAGATTTTTATGCTTTTACCGGACATAAATGGCTGTGTGGACCTGCGGGGGTAGGTGGTCTCTATACTAGTCCTAATCCTATCATTGATTTACATCCTACTTTTATCGGTTGGCGTGGTGTAAATTTGAATCAACAGGGTAAACCGATTGGGTGGAAAGATAGTGGTCAACGCTTTGAAATCGCTACTTCTGCTTATCCTCTCTATGCAGGTCTCATTTCGGCGATCGCTCTTCACCAAGATTGGGGCACACCCCAACAAAGATATAATCAAATCTGTAAACTCAGTAACTATCTTTGGCTGAAGTTAGGAGAAATTAACAAGGTTAGATGTTTGAAAACTTCTCCCCCTTCAGCAGGTTTAGTTTCTTTTGTTTTGGAAGATTCTCAGGTCTCTCCTTCAGAGTTGGTCGCTTTGTTAGAAAAACGTGGTTTTCAGTTACGCACTTTGTCAGATCCTAGTTGTATTCGCGCCTGTGTTCATTATTTTACTTTACCAGAGGAGTTAGATCGTTTAGTTGAAGCTATTAGAGAAATTATTAATAAGTGAATTTGTCTATTTAACTTCTAGGGATGATAGGGCGATCGCCTGGTAACATTCCTTGAGAGAAAGACGTGCTTTCATTGCCTCCATTAGATTTAAAAAAGACTCCTGATTATTTTCAATCAACTGTTTGGCACGTAATAAAGCTAAATTTACTCTTTGTTGGTAAACGGCAGGGGGTATTCCTGCTTCGGCTAAGGCTGTGGTAATCCTATTTTGGTCATCTTCACCCCCATAAGCTTCACCATACATAATCATTTCGGCCGCTACTCCCGCACTCCAAACTGTACAAAAATAATCTAGTAATTTAGCAAACTGAAATTGATCTAAGTTTTCCCTATTGATTTGTTGTAAATCAAATACCACTCCCCCCTTACCGGGATATCCTTGACGAAAAGCTTCCCAAGCACTAAGGGTGTAACTTTCAATGGGTATATTAAGCAGATGGGCAACTAAAAAATGACCAGCTTCATGGGTAACTACGCGATCGCGCTCTTCGGGAGATGATAGTAAGTCTAGTAAAATTGTACTACCTCGACTTTGCCAACCCAGAGTATCAAATGTAGCTAAAACTAGAATGATTGCAGTGATTCCCGCCGGAATTGTTGGAGAAATATTTAAAATTGGCCCAATTAAAGCAAAGAGAGTCATCGAAAAGATACTAATTGCTAGTAGATTTAAAGTTGTTTGTGACATATTTTTGGTTTTTTTCTTTATTCTAAAGCAACCGATAAGCCGAGTTAAAGCCTAAAGCCCTTTGAGAGTTGCCTAATTCTAAAGCTAATCTGAGAATCCCTCTTCTACCTATTTCTGTTTCAAATACCGTAGAAAAAACTAAATCTAAACTATATTTAGTGCATAATTGTCGCAATGCCTCAGGAAAACCAAAAATAGAAGGTTTGATGACATAAATTCCTCTCCAACCTAGTTGATAACATTTTTCTAATTGGGTTGAAGTAGCTACAGACTCATCAAGGGCGATCGCTGTATGATATTTTGCAGCTAACTCTAACATTGCTGATAGTTGATGCGGTGGTAGGGGTTGTTCCATAAATTCTACACCCCCTAAGTTGTCAGCCATTGCCAACCAAGTCTCCGCCTCAGCTATATTTAAACCACCATTGGCATCTAATCTCAGTTTTCCTGGAGTAATAATTTCTCTGAGTTGTTTAAATATTTCTAATTCTGTTTTGAGAGAATAAACACCAATTTTCCATTTAAAGGTGGTTTCTCTTTCTCTAGCTTGGGTTTGAGCAAAACTAAGGGCTTTTTCTCCTGCCGGGAGGAGATAACTGTAGTGAAGATTTTTGGGATCAAGGGGAATTGGGTGTAATAATTCTTCTAAAGCTGAAGCGAAGCCAAATTGACAGGCAGTTAAATTATAGGGAATTTGACTCAGAATCTGGGTAGTAATTTCTTTAGTTTTGATTTCTTGACAAAAGGCGATCGCCTCTTCTATGGTTTCAGATCCAAACCAGGGTAGAGGGGCTATTTCTCCCCATCCTATTTTACCTTGAGCTGATTCTAAACGGAGAATAATTCCCTCTCTAATTTTCCATTCTCCATGACTAGTAATTATCGGAGAAACAAAAGGGCGTCTATATATCTGGTATTCAAAAATAATTTTACTCATTTTTATCGGTTATTTGGTTCACTCCAGAGTAAATATAGACGTTGAGTAAAGCTTCCGCGATCGCTTTTTTTTTCTGCTTGTTTCGCTAAAATTTCTGCTTGAGAAATATCTAAACTAAGAATCAGAGCATCAATTACTTCATAAATATCTGCTACTTCCTCGATTAACTCTTCAGTCGTCTCAGTATTAGCTGCTTCTTGGGCTTCTTCTAGTAATTTAGCCTTCAAAGCAGCTAGATACTCAGAATCCGATAATTGACTTACTTGGTATTGATAACCATTACTAGCGATAATTTCAGGTATTTTATCTCGTATCAGCTTATTATATTCCTTGCGCATTTCTTTAATATCTACATCTTGAATCAGTATTTTTGTACTAACCTTATCTAGATTGACAAAACAAATAGCTATAGTTTAATCTATTGAGTTTCAAACAGAGAAAAAAACGCTATATTAATACTAATGACCGATAAATAGTATTAATGCTCACATCAATCAAAGAAATAGCCAATAATCTAGCACCACGCCTAATTGAAATTAGACGTCATATCCATGCCCATCCCGAATTAAGTGGGCAAGAATATCAAACCGCAGCTTATGTCGCTGGAGTTTTATCATCCTGCGGAGTACACGTCAAAGAAGCAGTAGGGAAAACTGGTGTAGTTGGAGAACTAAAAGGATCCGGTGCTGATTCCAGAATTTTAGCTATTCGTACAGATATGGATGCTTTACCTATTCAAGAGAAAACTAAGTTAGAATTTGCCTCTTGTAAACCAGGAATTATGCACGCCTGTGGTCATGACTTACACGCTACAGTAGGATTAGGCACGGCGATGGTATTATCTCAACTCCCACAGCCTTTACCCGGGGATGTACGGTTTTTATTTCAACCTGCTGAAGAAATAGCCCAGGGTGCTAGTTGGATGGTAAGAGATGGTGCCATGCGCGATGTAAGCGGCATTTTTGGTGTCCACGTCTTCCCAACGATTCCCTCCGGCTCAATTGGCATTAGATATGGTGCTCTTACCGCCGCCGCAGATGAATTAGAAATTTTTATTCAGGGAGAATCAGGGCACGGCGCACGACCTCATGAAGCCATTGATGCTATTTGGATCGCTTCCCAAGTGATTACTAGTTTACAACAGGCAATTAGCCGGACACAAAACCCTCTACGCCCCATAGTTTTGACTATTGGACAAATTAACGGAGGTAGAGCCCCCAATGTTATTGCCGACCATGTTAGATTAGCAGGAACAGTGAGATCTTTACATCCAGAAACCCATACTAATCTACCTAATTGGATTGAGAATATTGTTGCTGGTGTATGTAATACTTATAAAGCTCGTTATCAGGTTAATTACCGTCGAGGAGTTCCCTCAGTGCAAAATGACCAAAATCTAACTAAAATTCTCGAAGAAGTAGGGAAAGAAGCTTGGGGTAGTCAATATGTAGAGATTCTTGAAGAGCCTTCTTTAGGGGCAGAAGATTTTTCCCTGTATTTAGAACACGCTCCCGGAAGCATGTTTCGTCTAGGAGTAGGTCACCCGGATAAACAGAATTATCCTTTACATCACCCTCTGTTTGAAATTGACGAATCAGCAATTATCACTGGTGTAGTTACTTTAGCTTATGCCGCCTATAAATATTGGTCTCCTCAGCCCACTCTAGGGGATTTAACTAGTGAATCAAAAATTTTAGCTTAATTGTTATTTTAATTGTTATGGCAGGTGGCGGGGTGACATAAAGCGTTAAAAACGAGGTTCGTAGTTGGACTTTAGTCCAAAAGATCTTAGGGGGTGACAATAAATTTAAAAGTGGTGATTTGATAGGGCTAAAGCCCTACTACAAACTTATCGAATGATAATTATTAGGTGTAAGAACATACAGTGATAAAATAGTCATGAATAATTTATTAATAGGGTAAGTGTTTAATTTTTTATCTTCAGCTAATTTTTCCTTGCCAATATCTCTCAGTATAGTAATGGTTTATATAAGCATCATTGTAATTTTAGCTGAAGCCATTAACCGTTTTCTTGAGGGAAATGAAGAACTAACCCGTAAAATTGTACATATCGGCACAGGTAATGTAGTTTTAATCGCCTGGTGGCTAAAAATTCCCGCTTTGGTGGTTATTGTAGCCGCAGTTATTGCCAGCATCATCGCTTTGATTTCTAATAGAATATCAATTTTACCCAGTATTAACAGTGTAGGACGTAAGAGTTTAGGAACTTTTTTTTATGCCGTCAGTATTGGCGTTTTAATTGGTAGCTTTTGGGCAATTAACCAACCAGAATATGCAGCAATTGGTATTTTAATTATGACTTGGGGAGATGGCCTAGCCGCATTGATTGGGAAAAATTGGGGTAGACATCTCTATAGTATTTGGGGGATAAACAAAAGCTGGGAAGGTTCTGCTACCATGCTTATCATCAGTTTTTTAGTCACTAGCCTAATTATAATTTTTGTGAGGGGCTATAGTTGGCCAATATTTTTTGTTTGTTTAGCTGTTTCTTTGTTAGCAACTTTTTTAGAGGCATTTTCTCAATGGGGTATTGATAATCTAACTGTTCCGATTGGAAGCGCCGCTTTCTGCTTTTTGTTAATCCAGGCAATTTCTTTGTAGAATGCGCGAATTTAGAATCTAGTATTAGTAGGGTGCGTTAGGCCTCCTTGTCTACCTTGTCTTACTTTTACTACAAGCTCTTGGTAAAAAACCTACCCTTGTGAGCTCTCCCCCTCTCCAGAAATGATATAACTAAACTATGCCAGACTATCCCAG